>JANNSF010000139.1:0-33251 GCA_031402315.1 bacterium
GTGGCACGCTCTCTTACTCTGCCAATGTATTAGTCGGCGGCGCGACGGCTCAGATATCCAATGACAGTTTGTATCTCAATAGCGCGAGTGATTTCAGCGGCGTATTCGATGTCCGGGTGGTCGCATCCGATGGCTCCAAGAGCGCTGCCGACACATTGCGCGTTACGGTCAACAATATTAATGATGCTCCACGAATTGTAACCGCTCTCAGTAATATATCGTTGCAGAAAAACTTCGTCAAGACTCTGGCTGCAAGGCTTTCGCTTACGTTTGGCGATCCGGACAATGATCCTATGACGTTTTCTGCGGTCAATCTGGATTCCGGTGTCACGACATTGATCTCCAACGATTCGCTCTACATGCTTAGTGTCAATGAATTTCTGGGTCAGGTGAGCGTACGCGTTACGGCCGCGGATGCGCAATTTACAATCGCCGATACATTTGTTGTCACCGTTATTCCACAGAATTTTCCTCCAACTCTGGTTCAAGCAATTTCAGACACGACGTTTATGGAGGATTTCGGAAAAATATTTGTGCGCAAGGTCGGTACGTCATTTTCAGACGTGGATGACTCAGTCCTGACCTATGCGGCATCTTCACTCGGTGCCGGAATCAGCGCGTCGATGGCGGGCGACAGTCTTTTCCTCACAAGCAATTCCAATTTCAACGGTAGCGTACCAGTCCGTGTAACGGCGAGCGATCCGTTTAGTACCGTATCCGACACCTTGGTTGTAACTATTACTTCCGTCAATGATGCGCCGGCACGAACCTCGCCGATCAGCGATCTTTCACTCACGAAGGATTTCCCGAAAACGTTCTCAACACGTCTCACGAATAATTTTGCCGATATTGATAATGGGAGCCTCACGTATGGAGTAAGTACACTGAATGCCGGAGTGAACGGGCTCATTTCATCCGATACGCTTTATGTTACGAGTACCGCGGGATTTACGGGTTCGGCGACTTTGAGAGTTACAGCCACAGACGGCCAGTACACAGCCGCCGATACATTCGTGGTCAATGTCACCGCCGCCAATACGGCGCCTATTGTCAGCGTGCCTTTGCCGGATGTATCACGTACAATAAATTTCGGAAAATCTTTGTATGGGAAATTATCATCCTATTTTTCAGATGTAGAAAGCAGCGTTCTGAATTATACCGTGACGCCGCTTGATAGCGGAATTCATACCACGTTGTCGCAAGACAGTTTATTTTTGCTCAGCGTTACAAGTTTTACCGGCACACCGCGAATTCGTGTTCTTGCAAGCGATGGCGCGCTCAGCATCGCGGATACATTTCGTGTTACGATTGCGAATTCCGCGACTCCACCTTCACGCATCACGGCCATTCGCGATACGATTTTCAATGAAGATTTCGGCAGTGTTTTCGCAGCCAAGCTCAGTGCGATTTTCAGCGAACCGGATGGCGATGCAATTGCTTATTCGGCGAGTGTTTTGAGTGGTAACGTCAATGTGTTCGTCCGACAAGACTCCGTTTTCCTCTCGAGCATTCTTAATGCCAATGGCGCCGCAACGATTCGTGTTGCCGCAAGTGATAAAGATGGTCTCGCCGCCGATACGTTTAGCGTCACGATTACTCCGGTGAATGATATTCCTGTGCGAATCGCAGTACTTAGGGATACGACACTCGGCCAGGATTTCGGATCGCTTTTCATCGTAAAAGTTTCTCCGCTTTTTTCGGACGCCGATGGAAGTCTTTCTTACGCTGTTAACGTCCTTTCAGGAGGTCTTTCGGCGCGACTTGGCTCGGACTCGCTTTATTTGCAGAGCCAAAGCGGATTCACGGGCGATGCTTTGATTCGTCTCAGCGCGAGCGACGGATCGGCAACGGTCGCAGATACGTTCTTAGTAAAAGTTCAGGACCGTATCGCTCCTCTACTCACAGTGGGCGTTCTTGCTTCAGAGCAAGTGAATATCATTCGGGTCGGTATTTCGTCGAATGAGGGATTGTCGAGCCTTTCAATCACGGCCAATGGCACCGTGATTCAACCACAGGCTCAAGGCTCACGCCAATTTACAGGCCGTTTCGATTTGCAGGACGGCGCCTTAGCGCTCAGCGTCACGGCAAGAGACAGCGCCCAAAATAGTGCGGCAGCGTTTACAAAAAATTATACGGTGGCTTTCTTAGGGAAGTCCGTTCCTTTCGGAAAAATGATTGTTCACTCCAAAGCATCGGCCGGTTATATGATTTTATCGAGCGAACAAATTTCAACTCCTGATAATTGGAGTGCATTTGGCGATGCGATGACGATATTGACCACGAGTTCCGCCGGCTTGGAATTGGAAAGCGATTTGGACGAACTACCTTTTACAATGGATTCGCGCAAAATCGGAATTTACAAATTCGAAGGAGACTCATGGAAATACATTCAGAATGCGAGCGCTAATCGTGCAAAAATTTCAGCCGGTACCTACATTATCGCATACAATCCGGATTTTGTGCCGAAAGAGTTAACACTCCATCAAAATTATCCAAACCCGTTTAATCCGACCACGACGATCCAATACGATTTGCCGAACACCTCGCGTGTTGTGTTGAAAATCTATAATCTGCTCGGCCAAGAAGTGAGAACGCTGATCCGTGCGGAACAGCCTAGCGGGCTTTATCAAACAGTTTGGGATGGAAAAAATGAGCGTGGACAATTCGTAGCGAGCGGCGTCTATTTGTATCGCCTAGAAACGAAATCCGGCGTGGCGACACGAAAAATGCTTTTAATAAAATAAGTTATCCGATAAGCAAAGAGATAATGAAAGCGAGATATATGAAAACGAGATATATGAAAACGAAATTGTTAATTTTATTAATTCTTCAGATGACGACGACGGCCTGCGGGCCGGCTACCGATGCCAATCCTCTGGATTCAGCGTGGAGCATGTTTGAATCGGGTGATTATGCCGGAGCGAAAGAAGAATTCATCTCGGCGATTGCCGTGGATGAGAATGCGCGTATTGGATTAGCCTGGTCGGCGATTCGACTGCGTGACAATGGCTATGCGGATTCCGTTTTGAGTTTGACCAATCTTGAAGAGGATGATGCCCTGGCGGCCTACGTTCTTACGTCATGGGCGCTTGGACAAGATCAAATCGCAATTGACCGCGCGGGCATGCTACTCCTGAGAAACTCGGCCTATGTCTTTTCACACGATGCGACCATGAATTCCGATGACCTGATTTGGGTTCAAGCCGCTTCGTATTGGTCTCTGGGGAACTACGTTCAAGCGCTTGAGCGTGTTAAGCAATTGGACGCGAGTTTTAATTCCACCGATCCATCCGAACTTTTGATCAAGATCGAATCTCTGGGCGCGGCCCGCTAGTTATGGATTGATTTATTGCGGCGCGGAGGACATATTAAATGGACATAATGGAAATCTAAAATCGGAGGATAAAATGAGTTCTAGAAATTTTGCAAGAATGTTATTTTGTTGTGCTCTCATCGGCGTTTATTCGTGTTCGGATGATGCCGCAGAAGCCCGTTTGGGCATAAACGCCTCATGGGTCGATACGGTTTATGCCTTCAGTTCGGAATTTGTTCCGAGCACTCCCTCATGGAATGCAGGTGAAATCATAGGCGAGCCGAATGTATATCCCTACTATGGTGATGTGGGCGAAGCATGGGCCAGCGAGAATCAGGATGACCGCCGCGAATATCTGGAATTTGGTTTTTTGTCATTTAATAGACCGGCACAGTCGATTGCTGTATTTGAAACTTTTAATCCCGGCGCCATTGACACCGTTTACGTTCGCAATCCGAGCACCCAGGCATGGGTGACAGTGTGGAGTGGAAAAGCGTTTGAATACGGCGATTCGTCCAGGATTTTTGTAGTGCAGTTCCCCAAAACTGATTTTGACGTAAGGGACGTTCGCCTGGCGATTGCGTCCGATTCGATATCCGGTTGGAATGAAATTGATGCCATTGCCATTTCAGAAGAGATTTTGTCGGCGAACTATGATTCATCCGGCTTTTACGAGTAATAGCCACGGTCAATTGATAAAATCGAATACGCAATACTACATGATCCAAAAGTAGATCAACGAATTGCATCACTTTTTCGTTGTCAACCACCGATTAATGCTCAATAATTTAATGAATCGCTAGGTTTCCGCGGCGAAAGTAGCTAACTGCGGGATTTAGAATATTCACTCTCCACTCAAGTAGGAATTCTTGGAAAGAGCAAATTGCACTTGCTATTTTATGAATTCTATGCCAAATTTTGTGCATTAGAAAAGCCAACATCTTTATAACAAAGATCTTTCCATTGAAGCAAGTGGTTAGCTCTTATCGGTTCATGGTGGATCGTTTGTAAGATTAAATAGGAGGATACTATGAAAAAGGGAATTGCTTTCGCATGGTTGTTTACGCAAGTCCTGTTTTCACAGGGCGCAAGTGATACGGTTTTGACGGTGGGCTCTCAGGCTCCCGGATTTTACCTCAAGATGCTTGGCGGGGAAGAGTTCTTCTCGCGCGATTATTTCGGAAAGCCACGAGAGACCAATAAGGCGCCTACCGAACGATATCACACAGTTATCAGTTTTTTTGCGACGTACTGTGTGCCTTGCAAAAAAGAGATTCCGGAACTGGAAAAACTTCAGGAAAAATTCCCGGGCGTCAAATTTTTTCTTGTGGACGTGAATGAGAAAAAAGAAAAAGTGGACGAGCATCTAAAAACAACGCCGATAAAACTACCGATCGTTCTCGATCGCTATGGAAAAGTCAGTGAAATGTATAAGCTCAAGGGCGAAGGAAACGTCGTCGTTCTGCCATCCCTGGTGATGATCACTAAAGATGGGTTCATTCATGCCTATAAAAAGGGATACCACGACGGGGATGAAACAAAAATCGAGGCGGAAATCAAGCGCATGACGGGCGACACGACCGGCTTCAAAAAATGACTTATTGCAATACTCTAAAAACCGGGAGGTGAAATGAAGGGCTTAAACACGGTATGTTTCGCAGTCTTAATATTGAGTTCTGGGCTCTCTGCACAAAAAGCAAAAACGCTGGCGGTGCTGGATTTTCAAACGACGGGTGGTATTTCTCAGAGTGAAGCGTCCACGCTTGCCAATCGGTTTCGCGGCATTTTGGTCAATACTAAAAAATTTGATGTCATCGAACGCGACAAGATGAACGATCTTTTGAAACAACAAAATTTTAATGTGTCGGATAATTGTAATTCGGCGGAATGTGCGGTCCAGATCGGCCAACTTCTTGGCGTGGAGCAAATGATCGCAGGAGACATCGGGAAACTCGGCTCGACATGGACGATTGACTTGCGGCTCCTTGAAGTTGAAACCGGAAGAATTGCCTCAACTAAGTCGCAGGATTTCAAGGGTGAGATCGACGGTATGCTGGAGGTGATGAAGTTCATTGCCAATGAATTTGCCGGCATAGAGACCGTGGCCGCCCCTGTGGTCAATAATTCCGCGGGTTTCGGCGATATCTACATTGTCTCGACGCCGACCGCTGCGGAAATTATGCTCGATGGAAAAAAGACGACATGGACGACGCCGAGACTTTTAGAAAATATTCCCGCCGGTAAACATACGATCGAGCTTTCCAGCGGAAATCTTGTGGCAAAGCAGGAAATCGAAATCAAACAAGGCGGTCTCGAAAATCTATCGCTTACGTTGACGGCGCCGTCTATTCCTGTAAAATTTGTATCCGACCCGCTTCAGTCGGTGATTTATATTGACGACGTGCAAAAAGGAACGACGCCGGTTATTTTACAAGTCACGGTCGGTGACCATAAGATTCGCATGGTCAAAGATAAATTTGGCGATTATAATCAATCGCTTTTGATTAAGATTACCGATAAATCCTTAACCGTAAATGGGGTTTTGCCGAAAATCACGACGCTGAACTTATTTGCTCTGGCGCCCAATATCGTCGCGGCTGGTGAAGTCAAAGTTTATTTGGACGACCAACTTCTCGGACCTCCTCCGATCAAAAAGCAAGTGGGTGAAGGGAAGCATATCATACGCGTCGTGGCGGCTTCTAAGTATCTCAAAGAGTTCAACAAAGCGATTAATGTCAGCGGTGAGACGCAAGTCGAAGCTTTTCTTGAACTTACCGAAGCATACCTTTCGCTCAAGCCGGAAACTAAAGACAAAATAAAAAAAGGGGAGATCTTTTTCACCCCTATCGTTGCCGGAGGACAAGCTCAACCGGAATCAACAACCAAAGTGGCCTATTCAAAAGCGGTTCCTAAAAACTCGGTCGGTACGATAGTCGCACTTATAATAGTCGTTGGCGCCATGGCGGCCGGCGGACTGTATTTTCTTAAGCAAGCTGGAAACTAGGAGGAAAGGATCATGAGAAACGGTTTATGGCTTCTTATAATGGCGTTCGGACTCGTCGCACAGGAAAAAAAGATCGCGCTCGCGGTACTGGACTTTCAGAGCACCGGCGGATTAACGAATAATGAAGTGTCTACTCTGGCCAATCGTTTTCGCGGTATTTTGGTCAATACCCAAAAATTTGACGTCATCGAGCGCAACAAAATGAATGACCTATTAAAGCAACAAAACTTTAATTTGTCGGACAATTGTAATTCGGCAGAGTGCGCCGTTCAGATCGGGCAATTGCTTGGCGTAGAACAAATGATCGCTGGTGATCTTGGCAAATTAGGAGAGACTTGGACGATTGACCTTCGTCTCATCGATGTGGAGACCGGAAAAATTTTATCCACTAAGTCTCAAGATTTCAAAGGTGAGATCGACGGCATGCTCAAAATCATGCAGGGCATTGCTAATCAATTCGCCGGTATCGAAACGCAGTTCGTCCCGCCTGTCGTAGATAAATATGGTGACGTTTATATTATATCGACGCCTACGAATGCGGATATTATGATCGACGGTAAATCGACGGAATGGAAAACACCGCGGCTCATCGAAGGGCTAAAGGTTGGAAAACATATCGTCGACTTGCGCTTGGGCCTAAGCTCTGCTCAAAAGGAAATTGAAATTGTTGAGAACGGTTTGCAAAACTATGAAATTCGCTTGGAAGCTCCCGGTCTACCGGTCAAATTTTTCAGCGATCCGTCGGCGGCAAATATTTTTGTGGATGAAGAAATGCGCGGTACAACGCCATCCATTTTGAAGATTCCTATTGGCGCTCATGCGGTACGGTTGTCACTTGATGGACATGAAGACTACCGTTACTCACTAAATGTCCAGGAAGGCGCCAGCAATAATGTAACTGCAGTTCTCTCCAAGCGTATTATTCCAGTTAAAAAAGATGTGGTAAAAAAAGAACTACCCGGGAAGAGATCGATTCCAGAAGCTTCGCAAAGTACGAATAGCAACAGTGGAACTTTTTGGCTGGTTATGGTTGTTGTCGGCCTAGGTGGCGGAGGTTACTTGGCTTACAAGGGGTTGAAGAAAGAAACGCCGGATGGAACGGCCGCCGGTGTCATTATCCCGCCGGTCTGGCCACCCCAGTAAATTAATACCATTCCAATAAAAAAATGATCATTATAGATAAAAATGAAAATGCGCTATGAAAAAGAATATTCTATTTGTTTTTTTAACACAAATTCTGGTAGCCCAGGTGTGGCAATCTTCTACGACCGGACTCAATGCGCCTTATATTGTAGCTCTGGAACGAATTGGAAATCAGACCGTAGTTGCAAGCTCGTTAGGAGGGGGTGTTTGGACATCTAATGATAGTGGTAGTACCTGGATTCAGACTCAATCAGCGTGTGACGTATGGGCGATAAAGTCGGATCCCGCTACGCCTCAAAATGTATATTTTGGTACGTACTGTGGGGAAATTTATAAATCAACGAACAGCGGCACAACATGGACAAAGGTTAATACGACGTCCCTAAACAATATTAACGATTTTGCTTTTTCAGGTGGGACGATCTATGCCGCCACAGGAGGTTCCAATGGTCAAGTCATGAGATCTATTGACGGAGGAGTCACATGGATCAATGCGGGGCTTACGGTAATCGGGAAAGCAGTTCAAAGTTTGCTGATTACGTCCGGCGGTATTTTTTATGCCGGAACCATCGGGGATGGTATTTATAAGTCAACGAATTCCGGAAACACATGGGCTCAAGTCAATACCGGACTTGTCGTCTCCCTTACAGCATCATCGCTTGTGGAGGATAATACCGGCAATGTTTTTGCCGGGCTCGTTTTTGGTGCAGGAGAAGGAGTTTACAAAACGACAAATGCAGGCGCCTCATGGTCCATTTCGACAGGACATGGAGTCTTAAGACTTCAATACAATAAAGCTAAAAATGTTATCTATTCCGGAGCGTATGGTTCGATGCGTTATTCGGTAAACAATGGAACGGCCTGGACTAATATGGCGGTCACAAACCCAGTGAATATGGTGCATCACTCCATCGCAGTTTTTCCGAGTGGTCGGGTACTGGTCGGTATGCAGGGTGATGGAATCTGGCGTACGACGGATAATGGACTGAATTGGATATCCCTAAAGAGTTTAATCCAAGCCACAATAGTGTCGGAGCTTTTTGTTAATCCGGACGGCTCCGTAGTAAGTGGAACATTCGGAAATGGAGTGTACCGCTCCACGGATCTCGCCGCCAATTGGGGAAACGTTTGGCGGAATGGAAACAGTTCCATTGAGTATTTTGCCCGAAATACACAAAACGGATACTTATATTCGGCCACGATTTGCGACGGTGTGGGCCGTTCGACCGACAATGGCGTGACATGGACGGTGTCTTCTACGGGCCTCACCAATAATTGTATGCGCGCCGTTGCGGTGAATCAATCCACTAGTGATGTCTTTTCAGGCAGCGATGGAGGATTGGTCTATCGCTCGACCAATCACGGTGTGAATTGGGCGCCGGTCGGGGCTACAGGGACCAGTAATAGTGTAGATGGCATGGCTATAACATCGAATGGAACGATTATCATAACGGCTGGCGGAGACTTATTCCGTTCGACGAATAGCGGCGCTTCTTGGGCTACGGTTTCAGATAATAATTCCTATTCCGTAAGTATCAGCCTTGATCCAAGTGGAAATATTTTGGTGGGTGGTGGAAATATTGTTTTGAAATCTACGGACCAAGGCGCGTCCTTTCAGGGTTTAGGAACTGGGTTCAGCGGTGCAAACGTAAAAGGATTTGCATTTTCGGGCAGTTCCATTTTTGTTGCGACCGAGGGCAATGGCGTTTGGTATAAGGCCATGCTGGGAACGGTCGGAGGAGAGCCATGGGTGCAAGTTGTCACATCCGGACTTGCGGGTGGAAATACGAATTTCCATTCTATCGCGCTTGGCAGTGACAATAAACTATTAATAGGCTCTTGGGGAAATAGCATTTCTAAGAGCATTAAATCGGTTGTTATTTCGGTGCCGTCGCTTTCATCGCCTTCGTCGAATGCTACGGGCATTAGCCTCGCGCCGACTCTATCCTGGGCTACTGCATCAAACGCTGATTCATACCGGGTAGAAGTTTCGGTCGTACGTGATTTCTCTTCCACGATTTTTAAAAAGTCAAGTATAGTCGGAACATCGCAGGCATTATCCTCACTAAGCGCCAATCAAAAATACTACTGGCGGGTTCTGGGTCAAAACCCACTGAATATTAGCCAATTTTCTAACGTAGACAGTTTTACAACCGTTGTTTTGCCTCCGGCAATAAATTCGAATTCTTTTTCGCCAAACCCTGCGGACGAAGCGACCGAAGTGAATGTAACGGTGGATGCTACCTCAAGTACTACCGTAAAATTATTTTATGGAAAAACCGGCCAGACAGATAATGATTCCATTACCATGACTTTGTCAGGAGGAACTTATACCGGGCAAATCCCGGCTAGTTATGTCACGGCACAGGGTGCATGGTATCGTGTTCGCGTGTCCAATTCAGGGGGGAGTTTATTTAGTCCATCCGATACCGGGCGTGCAAATATTCCCGTTAAAATTACAGCCACTAAGATTCAATCGGTCATTGCCCTCCGGCAAACTGGTGCCGGTATTGCTGTTGCAGGGAATTGGTTTTCTCTATCTCTTCCCTATGATACCGTAATAACACTCAGCTCCATTCTGGGGCAACAAACGATAGGAACTAGCGGTCAGACAACCGGGCCAAAGAACTGGTCAGCCTTTCGCGTTACGGGAGGCAGTCTTTCTTCGGCTTCTATTTTGGATAAAAATCAGGGAATTTTGCTTTATACGACGAAACCTTTGGATTGGACATTTGGGCTCTCTGAAGCTCGAACTTTTTCGATCGACGCATGGAAGGCAACGGCTCTTCAAACAGGTTGGAACCTAGTCTCGTGGCCTTTTACGTTTCGAGCGAGTTATTCCGTGACGTCCAAATTGGACCCAACGGTTTGGATTTTAAGGCTTGGGCGTTGGGAGGCTGCCAGCGGCGGTCTTATTCCTTATACCGCGTATGCCGTTAATAATACGTCCGGCTCGCCAACAACCATCGGCGCGGCGCTCAATTATTTTTTCAGCGTGGCGGCAAAGGAAAATCACGCAACTTGGTCTGTTCGACTAAAAATTCGGGCCGGTGAAAAAGAAGATTTGTATTCGGTACTAGGTGAATCGCCCGTCGCTAAAGATGGATATGATGCGACGGATAGTTACGACCCTTTTCCAATTGGTGAGCAGATCAATTCCTATTTTCCATCAGATGCAGGCAGGCTTGCCTTTGACTACCGAAGCGCATCGCAAAACAAAAGCTGGGATTGGGTTGTCCAGAATAATACTTCCGAGCGTACGATTCGCCTGACGTGGGAGCTCGAGGGGAATGTGCCGAATCTTACGATTCTTGATATGGATCATAATAAAACTATTGCGGTGAATTCCGAAAGCACGTATGAATTTTTTTCCTCCGGAAAAACGCGATTCAAGATTTTTTCCGGCGATCCCTCATGGATATCGGAACAAATCGCTAAATTAGAATTACCAAAAAAATTCGGACTCGTGGGCAATTACCCCAATCCCTTTAATCCTCAAACCACGATTCGTTTTGATGTTGCGTTTTCGGCGGACATTCGCATTACGATCTTTAATACGCTCGGGCAGCGCATCAAAACGGTAGCACAAGGATTCTATTCGACCGGAAGTTATGATGTGGTCTGGGATGGGCGAGATCAAAGCGGGAAGCGCGTTGCAAGCGGAATCTATTTTTACCGAATGGAGTCGGATGGATTTACGGAATCAAAGAGGATGATGCTTATCAAATAGTATTCTAAGGGGCTCTATGAAAGACATTGTGGTTCTTTGGTTGTTAGCGGGTGCGGCGTTGACTCAAAATTCTTTCGCTCAGACTTCCTCCGTTGCCGTTACATTCACCTCCGATCCGCCGCAGTCAACCGTCTACGTCGATGATGTCAAAAAAGGTGTAACACCTCTCTCGTTGCGGCTACCCGCAGGCGAACATAAAATTAGAGTAGCCAAATATCAGTTTGACGATTACCATGAGTCGATGTCTATCCTGGATACCGATACACTTCTCATGGTGAAGGCTTTTCTGCCCAGTCTAACGACCCTGAGTATAGTGACCTTGGTTCCCAGTATTGTCTCAACGGGAGAAGTGAAGATTTTCATGGACGGTCAATTTCTGGGATTTCCACCGATCGAAAAATACGTCACTCAAGGAAAGCATACGTTGCGGGCCGTGGCGGAGACGCCATGCTTGAAGGAATACAGCAAAACTATTACCGTTGTCGGCGACATTAATCTTGTGACACAGATGGAATTGTTCATGGAGTTCTCGGACAGTTTTGTCGTCGTTAGGCCGGAAGTGAAAGAAAAAATAAAGAATGGTGAGGTCCGGTTCGTACCCGTTACGACCGAAAGTCAGTCTCTGAAGGCAACTAAGATTCCGGCTGCCGTTCAGGTGAGGACTACGACGAAGGCCGTGCTCGGCCCGATCTCAAGTCCCTCGGGTTTTGCGATCATTGTTCTTGTGATTGGGGCACTACTTTTTTTGGGAAATCTCGGAGCCATACTTCCTTAACCATATGCAGAAAGTTAGCCAACGGATGCGATTTTCATTATTCGAGATTTTGTTCTTAAGTTGCCTTTCCGCCCAGGAGATTCCGGTTCATTTCACCTCCGACCCTCCGCAGTCAACCATCTACGTCGATGATGTAAAAAAAGGAATAACGCCTCTCACGTTGGGGATTTCGGAAGGCGAACATAAAATTCAAATCGTCAAGAGTCAATTCGAAGACTACTATCAATCACTGACTATTCTGGCGACGGATACATTTGCCTTGGTGAAGGCCGATCTGATTAGTCTGACAAGCCTTAATATACAAGTCCTGGCGCCGAATATCATGGCCACAGGAAACGTGGAAGTTTATATCGACGAGCAGCCTGTTGGATTCCCTCCGGTGGAAAAGATCGTAACCCAGGGAAAACACTCGGTTCGCGTTGTGTCGGCATCCGAACACCTAAGGGAATATAATAAGGCGATCACGGTCAGCGGAGATATTAACCTTGTTACGCAGGTTGAGGCCTTTCTTGATTTCACGGATAGTTACTATACGCAGAAGCCGGAAACAAAAGGTAAGATTAAGAAAGGTGAAATTACTTTTACAAAAGTCACTGTAGAGGGAGAACATAAAAAAGCAGTTGCGATAAAAGAGTATGAGGCAAAATCTTTAATTGAAAGCGGCCGGGCTGCCAAAATTCAACGCCTTCCAAGAAACGACACCAATCCATACATCGTTTTCATTGTTGTGATGGGCGTTATGACCGCAATGACGATCGCGGTCGTTAGATAAGATTTAACGTGCGGAACGCGACACAAGCGAGTATAAACCATTTTGACCAAGCCTTAGTCAAGGCTGAATCGCTACAATAAAAAAGGCGACTCTGTAAAGAGCCACCTTTTTTTGCATACATGAGAACCGGATTCTATTTCATGATTCCCCAGGCGGCACCCTCGAGTTTCAATACCCCTCGCGCCGGAACAGCGGTCGGAGCAGACTGGAAGGCATCGTTAAAATCGCCGCCTAATATCATGGCACCATTATATACCGCGACCGCATTGGCGGTAGCCGCGTAGATATGGAGTTTCGGAAATCCCGTCCACGCCGTACCATTCCACTTACCGACGAACTGGGTTTCGATATCCTTACCGGCTTTTGCCGGCTTTGCCGCTTTTTTGTCTTTTCCCTTCTTCTTATCATCGCCCGCGCCGGCTGCCGCGCCGCCACCTTTGAGCGCATCAAAACCACCGGCTACATAAATATCCGTGCCGACGATCGTAATGCCTTTTACCTCTCCGCTCACACCGTCGCCCAGATTCGCCCAGGCGCTACCATCAAACTTCTTTATTTTTCCATCAAATGTTCCGCCGGCATAAACATTTTTTCCGTCGTTGGCGAGGACATTGATCGTGCCGGCAATTCCACCGCTGCCTACTTCACTCCATTTTGTACCATCAAATTTGGCAATGCTATTGGCGGGTTCCTCACCGACAAGCGTAAAAAATCCTCCGGCATAAATTTCCGTGCCCATAACGGTAAGTGCTAAAACCGTTTTGTCAAATATAGCACCACCGATATTGCTCCATGCTTTCCCATCCCATTTGGCGATCCCTTTGACATCGAGCGTTCCACCGACCTTTGTAAAATTGCCGGCTACGATCAGGTCATTTCCCATCGCGGCGAGCGCTCGCGCCGAACGGTCCACCGTTGGTTTGGTCAGAGCATTCCATTTCGTGCCATCCCAGCGTGCAATACTCGGCGCCTCTACCGCGCCACCATCCACTACACTAAAGTCGCCCGACACGTAAAGATCCGATCCGACCATGCACATGTCATACACAGGACCGTCCACACCCTTACCAAGCCCGGACCACTTCGTGCCGTCCCATTTGGCAATATTATTGACCACACGGCGATCCATTTTTTCAAACCGGCCGGCCACATAGAGGGTTGTTCCAACCGTCAACATGCGTGTGATATTGCCGGACCCAATATCTTCCGGCATCGCCGCGCCGGTGAACGATTCAATTTTCGACGACACATCATGTCCGATGGATGCGTAGTTCTTAGAGTATTGCGCATTCACCGTGAGAGAAAACGTCACGGCAAGGGCAACGAGGATCAGGCTCTTTTTCATTTTTTAGCTCCTTAAGTTAAGTGAATGAACCGAATAAAATAGTACGATTGCAAAAAGGCCCCGCGGATTTGCCAAAATCGAGATTTTGGCAAACAGCTTAAGGAGCGTTTCGCGGGGTTGACACAAATGTAGATTGGCGCCGACATAAAATGCGATTTTGGAAATTGTCATGTTATAACGCTCCTTAATTAGTTTAACAGACGGGTCAATCTAGTGTAGATTTTGAAGTTTTCAAGCGGCAATTTGATAGGGGAGTGATTTTTCTCGACGAAAGCGGATGTTTTCCCAACGAAAGGAGGTGAAAATAGACCCTTTGATCGGATTTATAGGATAATAGAGAACTTAGGCAGCGTGCGTTGTAGAGCGCTCTCAGAGTTTTAGATGCTCAATGCGCTCCAGTAATGCTTTTTTTCGATCTTCGGAAATGATCAAATCGTCACCGTTATCCATCGTAAGGCTGCCATCGGAAATTTTGTGAATTTTACGTATGCGATTAAGATTGATCAAATGGGAGCGATTGATGCGCATAAAATTTCCCATTTCCTGAAGTCGATCGTACTCCGCAAGATTCTTAGAGACCATGATAGTTTTTTCTTTTGCAACGATGAAATGCGTGTAGGAGCCCTCAGCCTTGAGGTATAGAATGTCATCCAAGCGGATAAATGTAATGCCGTCGCCGGTTTTGAGCGCAATTTTTTTGTTGTCCGTCCTGAGGTTATCCTGAAGTACTTTGTATATCCGCGCCGACCCTTGCGTTAGTTTTTCCCTTACTTTCTGGATAGCACGTTCCAGTCCTTTGGGGCTAACGGGTTTCAAAAGATAGTCGACCGCTGAAAGTTCAAACGCCTGAATGGCATACTCCGAGTAGGCCGTGACAAACACAATCTGAAAATCAATCTGCTGGGGATCAAAAAAATCCAGAAGCTCGAGTCCGCTATGCCCCGGCATTTCAATGTCGAGAAAGACCAAATGAGGCTTATGTTTTTGAATGAGCTTAACTCCATCCGGTACATTCCCGGCTTGCGCAAGAATGGACACATCTTTAAAATTTTCTTCGATCATCATACGTAGAACCTCCCTAGCTTTCTGGGAATCGTCGACGATGAGGACCTTAAGCACCTCCATAGCTACTCCATAGGAATTTGAATACGCACACGAGTCCCGACAGGCTCTCCATGTTCAACCTTGTCCAGCGTTTCGGTCGTAATTTTTCGGACGAGAGTTCGGTTAAGCAATTCAATACGGTTGGCCACGGCTTCGGTCGCAAAGGATTTCGGTTTGGATATTTTCTTTGAATTGATTTGGCCGGCAGCTTCACGGCCAATTCCGTTGTCCTCGATTTCCACGACCAAAATTTTATTTTCACGGCGAAATCGGACAAAAAGCTTTCGCTCTCCGGTTTTGTGAAGCAATCCATGTTTCACGGCATTTTCCGCAAAAGGCTGAACAATCATCGACGGAATCTGCGTGCTGTAAATATCCAACGTGTCTTCGGCCTGCACTACAAAAGACATTTCTTCGCCCATACAGAGCCGCTCCATTTCGAGGTAAAGTTCCAGAGCCTCCATTTCCTCTTTTAATGAAATGGATGATTGGCCGCTGAGTTCGAGCGCTTTTCGCATCATGTCGGAGAACTTTGTCAGATATTCGCTCGCGTCATTTTTGCGATTGGCATAAACAAAACTCTGAATGGAATTGAGGACGTTATAAATGAAGTGCGGATTCATCTGCGCTTTGATTCCTTTAAGCTCCGACTGAATGAGGTCAACCTCCAAGCGACGGCGCTTTTCGTTTTGTTCCAGTTCCATCTGAAGCATCTCATGCTTTTTCTTCTGACGATAGATCCTGACATAAAAAGCCGTTGCAACAGCTACCGCGGCAAAAATAATAAGTACGGTCATGATGATCAGATTTTTTCGCGCACTTTCAAGTTCCTGAACTTTCAGTTTTTCTGTTTGTTCGCGTATGGTGAGCTCTTTCTTTTCCGTCTCGTACTTAGTGATGAGTTCTTGTAAAGAGGCGGCCTTTTGAATGGTGAGCAAACTGTCTTTGTAAAACAGGGACGCATTGAGCGCCGTAAAAGCATTGGCGAAGTCTCGTAAGCGCTCGTGCGTTTTTGCAAGGCCTTCGTAACTGGACATCGCTTCCGATAGGATATTTTCTTTTTTGGCGAGCGCCGCTCCCTTTTGGTAATAGTCTTTGGCCTTTTGAAGATTTTGAAGCGTCAAGTGCGCGTCGCCGAGTGTGCGGTAGCTGGCGGTGATCGTATGCGTAAGGTTAAGCGAGAGTGCTAATTTCAACGCGAACTCCAGGTGTGCAATCGCCTCCGCAGGCCGTCCGAGGCGAATCAGATTTTGCCCGATATTGGCCCGTGAAAGTGCGGAACCCATCGGAATATGATGGACGATACAGATCGAATCGACTTTTGAAAACCACCGCATGCCTTCGAGAAAATCATTCTTAGCGCCGTAGACGCTTCCAATGTTGTTATAAACGGCCGCGAGATTATACGGACTTGGCGATTGGCCGAGCAGTTCCAATTGGCGGTAGTGCATGGTCAACGCCTCATCAAATTTATTCTCTCCGTTATAGATGATGGCAATATTGTTAAGAATAACGAACAGAGCACGAACATCGTTGTAACGCTCCGCAATGTCTTTGGCCTGAAAATAGTACGTCGATGCGCCGCTGCGATCCCCTTTTTGATAGATAGCCATGCCTTGACAATTGATCGCAATGGCCCGTCCGTGATGATAGCCGATCTTTTCAGAAATCCGCTTGGCTTCTTCGGCGTAGCTAAATACGCTGTCCGGCTGGCTAAATGTCAGCGCCGCACAAAGATCCGTCAGCAATTCGACGCGAATCGAATCCTCCGTCACATGCTGTTGCAGGCGCGATTTTACAGCGTCTATGTCCTGCGCAATGGCTGTGGCAGAAACGCCGCTCATGAGAAGAAAGAAACGAAATAGTTTCATGGGTTTCCGTGTAAGTGTTAGGACCGTTCTTGAAATATAGATAATTGCTTATTTGATTCAACAAAAAAGCGGGCCGGTACTCCTCCATATGGCGTGGTCGGCGTGAAAAACGCTTCCAGAGTCTACACAATTGGTTAATTACGACCATTCAACCCCTGTTTTCGACCATTCACCGAAAACTCGTTTCTAAATCGGACTCGACGTCCTATCATGACCGCGAGAAATGGTTAATCATGTCAAACCAAAATGGAGACTGTATGAAAAAATGGATAATGGTATTGGGAGTTCAGGCTCTTCTTGCGCAGAGCCCGGGGACAACAATGTTCGTAGAGGGAAGAGCAAAAATTGATCAGGGAATTCGGGAATGGAATCCACAGTTCACACTCGAAGCGCGTTCGATTTTCGAAAGAGCCATCGCGGCTGAGCCGAACAACTCATGGGCCATGTATTGGAAGGCCTATGCGAATTATCGTCTGGCTATCCAAGCGCTCTACAGTAAAGAACGGGATGAAAAGGCTGCGCAACAATATGTTGAGGATGGCATTAGCGATCTGAATAAGGCACTTGAGATTAGCCCATCTAATTCGGAAATGCTGGCGGTCTTAGGTTCTTTCACCGGGATGAAAATCCAATTCAGCCCTGTTTCCGCCATGTGGCTTGGGCCCAAATCCAACGAATATCTGACCAAGTCCATCGAATCCAACGATAAGAACCCACGTGCTTATTATCTTAAAGGGATCGGAACTATGAATACGCCCTCGATGTTTGGCGGTGGTGCGGATAAATCGATTGCCGAATTCGAAACAGCCATAGCATTATTTGAAATCGAACGGAAAAATACACCGGCGGATCCGCTACAACCCGCATGGGGTTTAGATGACTGTCATTCTTTTTTGGGCAATGCGTATGAAAAAGTCAAAAATCCGGATCAAGCAAAACTTCACTATCAAAAAGCTCTGGAGATAAATCCGGATTCAAGGCGCGCGAAAATGGAATTGGCCAAACTCGATAAGAAATAAACTAAATCGTCCTGAGTTAGAAAGGTGTCCCATGTCAACGATAGTTTCTTGTTTTTTGCTCAGCGCTTCGCTGTTTGCACAGTCGGCTTTCAAAATTCATGTTAGAGTAATCGATGACGAGGGCAAACCCATAAGCTACGTCAACGTGTTCTTCAAAGACGGCGATTTTGCCGGTGCGATAAGCAACGACAGCGGAATCGCGGTGATACAAACTAAAAGCCAGGGCGACCGGATTCTTGTCGGAAGCCTCATTGGCTATGATCCATTTGAAAAGAAAATAAAAATTCCTTTCGCAGGGCCTGTGCTTATGAAACTTTCAGAAAAGTCGGTGGCACTGGGTGAGCTTCGGATTGAAGCCAGTTCCTACAGCGGCGGAGAAGGAAAAGTGGCGGTCACGAATCTCGATGTGTACACGACGCCCGGAGGCGCCGCCGATATATTTCAAAGCATCAAGGTTTTGCCGGGCGTCACACAGACCGACGAAACCGCGGCACTTCCAATTCGAGGAGGCAGCCCCGCCGAAAATATTATTTTATTCAACGGCGCCACACTTGCCCATCCTTATCACGGTGAAAACACTTCAGGAAACGGGCTCTTCTCGGTCGTGGAGACTGCGGTTATGAAAAAATTATATTTTTCAAGCGGCGGGTTCTCGGTCAAGTATGGCAATGCGCTATCCGGGGTTCTCGATATTGAGACCGAGAATCGTATTACGACGAATCGCGTCAAACTCGACGCGAATCTTGTAAACGTCGGCGGTGGCATTCAAAGAGAACTCGTTAAAAATAAAGTGGCACTGCAGGTGTACGGAAAGCACACCTCGACCAATTTACTATATCGACTGAATAAGCCGACGTTTGATATCGTGAAGGATCCTGAATCGACGACGCTTACGGCAATTGTGAATTATACCTACTCGGCAACCGGTCAATTCCAGGGACTTCTTTTATACAGCGGTGATGCTCAAAAATTTGATCTTGTTATCCAATCGAATTCCAGTCGATACCAACTCAAGAGTTTCAACCATGTTGGAAGCGTTGTATGGTCGGATGTTATCGCGAAAAAGTGGGTTACAAAAAGCTCTTTGACGTACAGCGCCTATCAGAACGATTGGCAGTTTGACCGATGGAATAAGGACAATCGGGAAACCAATTATAAATGGAAGTGGGACAATAATTATGAAGTATCGGGGAAAACAATCGTAAGCTTCGGGTCGGAAACGTACAACGATGTGTATCAATTAGATTTTCTTCTGCCCAAACGCCGTGGAGAATTTTATCGCGGTGCCGACAGCGTAAAAATACGCGGCAGAAACAACTCTTGGGTGCTTGGCAATTACGTTGAATTGCAGCAAAGGCTTTCACGACGCTGGTCGCTGATGACCGGGCTTCGCCACGACTACCATCAACTGTCCCGCGATCAAATTATAGATGTTCGTGGTGCCATTGTTCATGAATTATCCGAAAACACCTTTCTTCGACTGGCCGGCGGGACCTTTCATCAATTCTCCAACATCGTGCTGTACGATAAAAAAACCGGGAATCCGGGGCTTGAGGCTATGAAGGCCAAACACCTGGTTGTGGGGTTTGAGAAAAATGGAAAAACAAATCAGTTAAAAATAGAATCGTATTATAAATGGTATTCTCAACTGCCCTTAGAAGACGCCGTGAAGAATTACACCAGTTCGGGAGAAGGATACGCGCGCGGAATTGACGTTTTTCTCAAGGGATCTTTAGGGCGTACAAGCGGTTGGGTCTCCTACAGTTTTATCCAAACGCGTCGAAAGGAACTGAATATAAGTACATTGCGTCCGAGTATTTACGACATTACGCATAATTTGAGCCTCATCAACAAACATAATCTTGGGAATAATTTTGAACTGGCGTCAACTCTGAGGCTTGCCAGCGGTCGGCCTTTTACGCCAATCGTGGCCGGACAATACAATTCGATTAGTGAAAATTGGTCGCCGGTTTATGCGGCAAAAAACTCAGCCCGTTTTCCAATATTCAAACGCCTCGATGCGCGGCTATCCAAACTCATTTTTTTCGGTCCTCAACGGTGGGTTGTTTTTTATGTTGAGGCGCTCAATCTCTTTGGCAACGACAGCGTTCTTGACTACTCCTATTCTGAAGATTTTTCAGAGCGGAATCCAATCAAGAGCTATTTTAGCAACCGTACCGTAGTCATGGGATTCAGTTTGAACTACTGATGATTAAATAATTGTGCGTCGCCGGGATTTATGCCTATATTTATGCAAGCCATGACGAAAGAGAGCGCACGTTGAATCGAAAAACTATTGTTGAAGTTAAGAATTTGTGCAAATCCTATGACAAGCTGGAAGCTGTAAAATCAATTTCGTTTGATGTGTACGAAGGAGAAATTTTTGGTTTGTTGGGTCCCAACGGTGCCGGCAAAACGACCACGCTTGAAATCCTTGAAACGCTCCGTCCGAAATCGTCGGGTAGCGTGTGGATCGATGGCATTTCACTTGATGAAAATCCAAACGCGATCAAAAGACGAATTGGCGTGCAATTGCAGGAGTCCGGATATTATCCCAATCTCACTTTAGTGGAAGTATGCCGTCTTCTGGCGGGCCTCTACCAATCGGACGCCGATCCCCTGGCGTTGCTGAAAAGAGTCGATCTTGTTGATAAAGCACATGTTCGAGTGGATAAGCTCTCCGGCGGCCAGAAACAGCGCTTTTCGATTGCAACAACACTCATTCATAAACCCCGTGTCGTTTTTCTGGACGAACCTACGGTTGGTCTCGATCCTCAAGCGCGACGCAACGCATGGGAATTGATACGAACGATTCGCGCCGAGGGCGCAACGGTTGTAATGACCACCCATTATCTGGACGAAGCGGAATTACTTTGCGATCGTGTCGGCATTATCGACGAAGGGAAAATTATCGCGCTTGATGCACCGCATACTTTGATTGATCACTTGCTTGCCGGCGGTTTCCGAAGAGAAAAACCTGTTCGCGAAGCGACTCTGGAAGATGTTTTTCTGCACTTCACGGGTAAAGAATTGCGGGAGGACGCGTAGTATGAATTATTTCAAAATGCTCATCGCTTATGTTCGCGCCAGTTTGCGTGCCATCACACGCAATCCCTCAAGCCTTGTTTTTGGTTTTGTATTTCCATTGATTTTTCTGGTAATCTTTGGGCTCATCGGCGGCCGATCTTTTAAGGTGACGGTCGGAATCATTGATGCACCACAGAATCCATTGAACGAAGTCTTAAGTCATGTATCGTCCGTTGAAATTGTTCGCGGAGATGAATCGGCGCTCCATGATAAAATGATCGCCGGCGACTTGGATGCTTTTTTAAAGATAGAATCGGCGCCGGAGAAACGATGGAATGTTTCGTTATACACAACCGCCGGAAGTTCGGATGGGAGAGCCTTTTCATCGATGCTTCAGGGCATCACGTCCGATTTGAATATGAAACTTCTTAGTATCGAAACCCCTCCGGTTCAGATTACGCACGAAGTTCTTCAAGTCCGGCCGTCCCGCCCGATTGATTTCATTTTGCCGGGACAACTCGGATTTATTCTGCTCAGCGCAGGAATATTCGGCTCGGCCTACACATGGATATCGCTGCGTGAACGCCGTGTTCTGAAACGTCTTTTTGTAACGCCGGCCCCACGGAGTATTTTTCTTATCGGTGAAGCGGTGAGCCGAATGATTTTAGCCGCGATCCAGATTTCCGTCGTCATTGCCGTTGGTCATTTCGTCTTTGATTTCACCTTAATTCACGGTGTCTGGACTTATCTCTCTATGGTGGGAGTTTGTGTCGTGGCGCTGATTGTTTTCTTGGGGTTCGGCATGATGGTTTCCAATATCGCCAAAACGGAACAAGCGG
The DNA here is from genome assembly GCA_031402315.1 of bacterium. Taxonomy (GTDB): domain Bacteria; phylum CLD3; class CLD3; order SB21; family SB21; genus JANNSF01. Next base: position 21,943 of record JANNSF010000139.1, read on the forward strand.
TTCCTCCGCTGGCCAATCTGATGGTGATGCCACAGCTGATGCTCAGTGGAGCGTTTTTTCCCATTACAATATTGCCGGTGTGGCTGCAACCAATATGCCGCGCACTTCCACTGACGCATGTAAACGATGCTTTACGAGGTATTGCTACTGGAAATGCCACATGGGAACTTATGGCATTGTGTTTTGGGATCCTTATCGTATGGGGCATAGCTGTCTTCGGTGTTACCATTAAGATTTTCCGCTGGGAATAGAGGAGTATTATGAATCGTAGAAATTTTATTAAAGTAGTCGGTGTTGGCGGCACATCGTTGGTTGTTTCCGGCTTTATTTCTAATTGTGGCGATACATCCAAAGCAGACGCAGCGCTAGAAGCTTGGGACATTAAAAAGATGTCTATGCGCTACACCGACCCTCGATTGCAAATCCTGTCGTACGCGATACTGGCACCAAGTGCACACAACAAGCAACCGTGGAAAATAGAATTGGGCAAGGGATTGGAGATGCGTTTGTTTGTTGATCGCGAAAGGCTTTTACCCATGACCGATCCCCTGCATCGCCAGATATATTTGAGTCAAGGTACCTTTTTGGAGTCTTTGAATTTGGCGTCTTCATCACTGGGTTACCTCGCGACCATTCAATTATTCCCCGATGGAATAGACGACGTTTCGTCAACCGGTACACATCCGGTCGCCTTAATTCGTTTCGACAAAGCTTCTATTGAAAATGATCCGCTATTTCACCAACTGGCCATTCGCGCGACGAATCGTTTGCCTTACGACGCCTCGGCGGTTTCGGAGCAGGAACGTCTCGCCCTGTCCGCTTGTACGGACACTAAAGAGTTCTTTCTGAATTTCGTCCATTCGGAATTAGAAAATAAAAAGCTATCGAATATGATGATCGAAGCCATGCGTATTGAAACATTTCTGGATCGGACTCATGAAGAGACCGTAAAAATGATACGCTTCAATGATGAAGAGGTGGTGGCTTTTCGGGATGGATTTGGATACGCCAATCTTGGCGTGAAAGGAATCTCCCGGTTTTTTGCGGAAAAATTCGCAGGCCGAAGTAAGGCCATGACAGCATCGTTCAGAGAAAAAACCATGGAAATGACAAGTACGATAGCCGGCAGTGCAGGCACATTTGGGATTCTATTTTCGAATGGAAATGAGCGTCCGGATCAAGTGGCCGCGGGCCGTGTCTTTGCACGGATATTTTTGACGGCAACGCAATTGGGGCTTGCGCTTCAACCCATGAGTCAGATTTTACAGGAATACGATGAATTATCCGCGATTCGAAAACAATTCAACGAACTTGTTAATTCCGGAAAACGAGCACCGCAGATGCTATTCCGGTTGGGTCGGGCGAATACGGTTCCGCATACGGCGCGCCGCCGGGTCGATGATTTGATAAAGGCGTAATGATCATGATTAATATGAGCATAAAAAAAGTCAGTCGTTGGATTCTTGGCGAAGTTGGGTTCGCTGCATTGATCATTTTGCCTTCGGCATTTGCCATTGGGTCGTTTTATGTCACGTCCTGGAATTGGCCGACGTACTGGATATCCGTTCAGGTATCGAGCGCGTTTTATATAGTGATGCGTTTCACGATGCAGCACATTGCTAAAAAAGTTGTGGAACAGATTATTCCGCGATCGCTTGAAAAGTCCAAAAAGTACTACTTCATTGATATTGCGGTGCGGGGAATATTAGGAATTGGCGGAACATTTGTCGCATTAGCGCTTGCGCAGATTGTAACGGGGATCAATTTTCTCGGCTCTATCCGAACTATTTATATACAACTCTTTGTCGGTTTGACGTTATCGCTGCTGGTGACGACCAGTATTTACGCGGTTGTATTCTATAAAGGGATGATTGGCAAGGCCAAAGACGCGCAGGAGGCGCGAGAATTGGCCGTCAAGGCCGAACTTAAGGCACTGCGGGCGCAGGTTAATCCGCACTTTTTATTCAATACGCTCAATTCTATTTCCGCGCTTATTGCGATTGATCCAAAACGTGCGGACTTGATGGTTCAGAGGTTATCGGAAGTGTTTCGCTACGTCCTGACCGCTTCAGAAAAAGAATGGACCACTTTGGAAGAAGAGTGGCAATTTTTGGACAACTATCTTGAAATTGAAAGGATCCGCTTCGATGAAAAATTAAGAGTTGAAAAGTTCGCTGAACCCGGCGTACTCAGGGCGAAAATTCCTGGACTGTTGTTACAACCCATCGTTGAGAATGCGATCAAGCATGGGCTGTCAAATAAGGTAGGCAGCGGCCTGCTGATCATGCGGGCTATTCAAAAAAATGGCGATATCGAGATCGAAATTACAGACGATGGGGAAATCGGATTTAGTACCGATTCTCAAAACGGAATGGGCCTAAAAAATGTCCGCGACCGCATCCAAAAGAGTTTTGGCGAGAAATACGGTTTGACGATTGAATCCGCGGTTCCCGGTACGCGTGTCCGAATCACATTGCCAAATAAAGCATGAAAAAGATGACGGTACTTCTTGCCGATGACGAGGCGCTGGCGCGTGATAAATTGCGCCGTATGATTAGGGCGATGAACGATGCGCAAATTCAAATTGTAGACGACGCCTCGGATGGACTCATGGCGATTGAAAAAATAGATCGTCTTATGCCGGATTTGGTTATTCTGGATATTCAAATGCCGGGGGTTTCGGGCATGGACGTACTTAAGCACTGTACGCACAAGCCGGCGGTCATTTTTGCGACGGCCTTTGATTCGTACGCCATCCGCGCCTTTGATTTGTATGCTGTAGACTATTTGCTCAAGCCTTTCACCGAAGAACGCCTGCTCGCAGCTATCGAAAGAACGAAAGACCGATTGAAAAGCAAAGAAAGCGAGTATTTGCCTTTAAAAAAGATAATTGAAGAATTAAAACAGGCTCCTTCAAATAAGTTGGATCGTATACCGGTAAAACTCGTCGATCGCATGCGACTTCTTACCACGAATGAGATTTTATGGTTTGGTTCAAAAGACGGGATAACCTACGCCCACACGGATCAGGCTTTGGAAGTACGCTACACGTTGGATGAACTTGAATCCCGATTGAGCGACGTTTTTTTCCGAACGCATCGTTCCACCATCGTCAATTTGAATTTTGTTGGGGAATTGGTACCGTGGTTTGCGGGAACCTACAAAATTGTATTAAAGAATAAAGCTAAGACCGAATTGCCTCTGAGTCGCCAAAAAAAACAAATTTTGCGCGAGCGACTGGGTTTCTAAGCCAGCCTTGCCGTTACATGTCGCTTATTTTTTCCTTTAGGAAAAAGCGAATCGACAACCCGCTTCCGATTAAGCCAAGAACGACTCCCGTTGAAATTATGATCCCATAAATAAATGCGTCGGCTGAGATCCCGGTGATCAGATGTTTTCTTATGCCGTAAACCATCGCCTTTGAAAAAAGTACGGCGAGGCCTCCTCCGACTAGCCCTTGCACAACGCCTTCGATGAGGAAGGGCGCGGCAATAAAACTGCTTTTGGCGCCTACAAGTTTCATGGTCTTTATCAGATCACGTTTGGCGTAGATGCTGAGCTTGATCGTATTCGATACCAAAAGGATGGCTGCCAGAGCTGAAAATATTCCAATCCCAAGCGTTATCGAATGAAACGTTTCAGTTTTTTCATCCAGCGCTTGCAGTATGTCTTTGGGGTAATTTACGTCATCAATGCCTTCAATATCGCGGAGGGATTTTGAAATGGCCTCGGTAAATTCTGTGATACGGTATTCCGGTTTAAGTTTAATTTTAAAGGAGGCCGGAAGTGGATTGGTATTAATGAGATCAAAAAGATCATCAACACCCATTATGGACTTCAGTATCTTGGCGGCGTCGGCCTTTGAAATATACTGAACCGACTCAATACCCTCCAGCGACCGGATTTGCTGTTCTATCTGTTTTGCGGCGGCGACGTTCAATGATTTATCCAAAAATGCTTCGAGTTCAAGGCGGCTTCGAAGTTCGGTCCCGACCCGGTTGAGATTAGCCGTGGCAATCAAGAAGAAGGCAAGCGCGCTTAAAGCGATTGACATGATGGTGATCGAAACTAGTGTGGACATTGTAGCACGCCGAAGTCCGCTAAAACTTTCACGAATCAGATATTGTAAATCCAATGTTTTTCCTCGTCAAAGAGATGAAGTTGCTAAAAATTCATTTCAGTGTACCATTACTTTTTTTGCAATTCAATAACGACTGTGGTTCCGCTGTCTTCGTCGCTTACAATACGTATTTTCCCGCCCATTTTGGTAATGGTCGCGTACGCCTCGGAAAGACCAAGACCACGGCCTTGTCCTACGGGGCGTGTGGTGAAGAAAGGTTCAAACACCTTGGAAAGGGAATCTTTTGAGATTCCCGCACCATTGTCCGAAATCAAAAGTACGATCACGTCGTCGGATGATTCATCGATCTCGATTTTGATGCGGCCTTGCCCACGCTTGAGCTTCCCGGTGGACTCGGCATCACGAATGGCTTGCACGCCATTGGTAAATATATTGATAAAACACACATTGATTTCGCGAATGATGATCCGGGCATAAACCGACGATTGGAAAGTGTATTCAAATTTGATATCGGTGTATTGATCGAAAAATAAATTGATGACGGATTGTAGATTGGAGGTCACGTCGGCTACATTTGGCAACGAAGACTCAAGTCTGGAAAAATTGCGCAGGTTTTGGACAATATCGCGGATGCGCTCACCGCCTCGCATAGACGAATTGATCGCGTCCATCGTTTCTTCATGGCGATCCGCATGCGAAGCATCTTTGCTGATTTCTGTGAAACTCTTTTTTATGAACTCCAGATTTGGAATGATGAAGGTCAGCGGATTATTGATTTCATGCGCCAGCCCGGCCACCATATTGCCGATTGAGGCCATCTTTTCAGACTGAACAAGTTGACCTTCGGCCGTCTTAAGATCATGAAGCGCCGCTTGCAATTCGGAAGTGCGACTTGCGACTTTGGCTTCCAGGTCCAATTTCTGATTTTCGAGACGGCGGACCCTCCAGCGAAAAATCAGATAAAAAACGAACAGAAAAAGTATGGTATAAAGCGTGTAGGCAGCGTTGCTCCGGTACCAAAGTGGCAGAATTGTAATAGCCGTCGTCGTGATATCACTGAATTGTCCAGAACTCGTATTCGCGCGCAAGCGAAACCGGTAGTCGCCGGGTATCAGATTAGGATATTCACGAAACGCATTTTCAGTCCACGGTGACCATGTTGTTTCAAAGCCTTCCAGTTGAGTCTGGTACAAGACGGCCGACAGAGGATTGGCCATAGTTGCTGTAAATTCAAGCCGAACTCCGCTTTGTTGATAGGGTATCTCATATTCGGCCTTTGTAATGTGACCTCCCGTGTAGATACTGTCCCTCGACGCAATCTTTCTTATGACCGTCTTGATACGACCGATGAGCGTATCGGCTTCGGGCGCAAATCGGATGAGCTGCTCCCGCGTTCCTATCCATTCGGTTCCATCTTCTTCGAGATTATAACAAGTAATATCGTTTTTGAGCCCCCAAATGCGCATCAGTAGGCTCTGTGCTTTCGCGCGGCCAAATTTTACGTAAGCCGGCAAGATAAAAAATGCGTTACGGTACAGCGTTTGATTTAGTTCTTTTAAATTAGTTTCGAGGTCTTCGAGTTTACGGCTGACGACGAAGCGATCCGTCACCTTGTCGTATTCGTATAAGTTTTCGGTATCATCCGCATAAATTCCACGCTGGAAGTAGACGGAGTAGCGGCCTAAAGGAAGCCCGGAATTCGTTGAGTAGTTCTTAATCTCCGGGGCAATAGTAAAGCCCTTACGAAAATCAAGTCGATAGATACCCGAGTAAGGGGTTCCACACCATAGATAGCCGTCGGAATCAGCGGTCATCGAAGAAATAAAAGCCGTCATACCCGGGATCACATGCAGTGTTGGGGGTGTTGTTTGAATATTCAGAGCAAACAATCCGGCTTGTTCACCTACAAATACAATATTGGAATCCAACGGCAAGGGAAACAATACTCCATAGTTGCGCGCCAATGATTTGGAGAGGCTGTCTTTGGCTATGACACTGGTTCCCGTGCCGTGAGAAACAAAAAGCCTGTTTTGATGGACCAGAAATTGCTGGACAAAAGATTTTGTTTTCGTCACTTCGGTAAAAGAATTGCCGTCGAGGCGATATACACCATGCCTTGTTCCGGCGAAGAGGTGGCCGTTGTATCGTGCCATGTCATTGATACCCAGACTCAATCCGGATCGTTCATCGAAAACAGTTTTGCTTGTATTGAGAGAAATTCTTGAAATGCCCGCTCCGTGCGCCACCCAAAGCCCGTTCTGACGATCGGGAAATACAGCAAATACATTCAGGTTATTCAATCCGACTTTTTGATCGTAGACTCTTATTAATTCCGTTTGCGCCGTCATCAGCACGACTCCGCCGTGCAGAGAAGCGGCTGCAATTCGGCCATCCGGCAGGACAAGCGCCTGGTAGAGATTGTGCTTCTTTAAGTATTCGCTGGCTTCATTTACGATCGGGGTGAAGCGTTGACCATTGTAAAGGAATAGGCCTTTTGTCCGCGTGCCAAACAGTATTCCACCCGGAATCGGAAGAATACAATTGATCTTCTCGTCAAAAGTATTTCCTCCTTGGACCGGCTCCAGGACACTGTTTACAATTCTGTAAACACCTTTGGTACGAATTCGCACATAAAGCGTATCGCGGACCATTCCTACCATATCAAAGCGGGATTCGGTTCGCCAAACACGGATGCCCGAGGGCGACCAATAAAAGATACGGTCGTATTGTCGAAAGAATACACCACCTTTTGAATCCGCTTCACATTCCCAGATACTCGTCAGTCCAAGCGTATCACGAGCGGCCTGATCAATCAAAGAGACATATTGCGCGAAACCGTTGGACGAGTACTCGATTCGCCCGAAATCACTTTGTGCGGCGACGTAAATTTTCTTATCGGCGCCGACAGTGAGCCAGTGCGCGGCACCTCGGTTGGGCAGTTTGATCAGGCGCCACGTCGAACCGTCATGTTCCAAAACACCATCTTGATTGGCAACGTAAATAATACCGTCGTCATTTTGCAGGCCCCACCAATTTTCATGACCGGCATTGTACGCGCTGGGAGGATAATATTGAATAATAGGAAGGCCGGTTTCTTTCTGTGCATGGAGAGCCAATGCCCACAAAAGGCACACAAAAATCGGTCTTAAAATCGGGACAAGCATGTAAAATTGGATAAGTGCGAAAAAATCTTGATAAGGTTAATTAAATGGAGGATGGGAGTCAATGGAGGAAATTATCGTCCAACTGTAGAGTTGCGTGCAAGCCGCAATACTCCTTTATATACTCTTGGTCGGTGAAATAATATTGGGCGTAAACCGGCAGGACTTCAACGCATTGACACAGTGATACGATTCTACATGATGGAAAAAAACACACTGCTAAAAGGAGAGTTGGAAGCAATTAGTAGCCGGCAAAAATCCTGTCCGAATGCGTGCAGAGGTGACCGAATACGGACATGCCTCTGCTACAACATTAAAAATAAGCGCAATAAAAACATAGGTCTGAAATCAGGCACAAGGCTTGCACTACTATTATTGATTCATGGTTTTGATCCAACACAAGTCGACTAAGGAGCTAAAACGATGTGGCGAAATTTTCTAAAAATCGGTTTGAGAAATCTGCTAAAACACCGTCTTTTCTCAATGGTAAATATTCTTGGGCTTGCTCTTGGAATGACGTGCGTGATCTTGATATCGATCTATATCATCCATGAAAAGCAATACGATCTTTTTCACGCCAATGGGGACCGAATATACAGAGTATTGAGAGTTAACAACGATGAAACCGGCACGAACTATGTTAGCCCGACATCGGCGCCCTATGCAACCGGGCTAGCCAATGATTTTGGATCGGAATTTGAATCGGTCATTCGTGTTTCACCTAATGACGGACTTGTGACGTACGGTGAAAAATCGTTTAATGAAAAACAATTTTATCTCGCGGACGCCAATTTTTTTGAATTCTTTTCTTACCCACTTATCAAAGGCGATCCAAAAACAGTCTTAACAAATCCAACGGATGTTGTTTTGACGGAGGCGATGGCCAAAAAATACTTTGGTGATGAAGATCCCATCGGCAAAATTATTCGTTACGATAATCAGAACGACCTAAAAGTCACTGGTATCGCAGGACCATTCCCGGGAAATTCCCACCTCAATTTTGATTTTGTTGCCAATGTCACGCAATACAAAGATCGGCCTTGGTTTGCGGGATGGTGGAATAATTTTCTTTTTACTTACGTCTTATTGAAACCGGGCTTAACTCCGGAAGATTTGTTGCCAAGATTCCCAGCCTTCATGGACAAATATTTCGGTGAAGATTTTAAAAAGAATGGTCGTCGAATGGATTTGGCTCTAGAACCTTTAAAATCAATCTATCTGAGTCGTGAGACAAAATTCGATCTTGTACCGCATGGCGATAAACAAACGATTTTTATTTTTGGCGGCGTGAGTATTCTTGTTCTTCTCATCGCGGCGCTCAATTTTATGAATCTGTCGACGGCCAAATCATCAACACGTGCTAAAGAGGTCGGTCTGAGAAAAGTGGTGGGCGCGGACCGGATGAGTTTGATCAAACAGTTTTTGGGTGAATCGATCCTTGTGGCGTTTATGGCGCTTGGTTTAGCGCTCGGCTCAGTTGAACTTTTACTTCCTTACCTGAATGCATTTCTGGAAAAGAGCCTTTCTTGGACGTCGAATCTATCTCTATTCGCACCCGTGTTTATTGGCGGAACGCTTTTGATTGGAATAATAGCAGGCCTTTATCCGGCGTTTATTTTATCCGGATTCAAACCGGTCGATGCGATGAAACAAAAACTATTTTCCGGCGCGAGGCGCAGCATACTTTGGAAAGGTGTTGTTGTAACACAATTCTCAATCTCCATTTTCTTGATTATCGGAACGCTGACGATGCTACGGCAATTCGACTATGTCAATTCGAAAAGCCTCGGCTTTCGCAAAGATCACGTTTTACTTGTTGAGCTTAACAACTCTGATATTCGAAAGAAAATTGAATCTTTTAAGGATCAACTTAGATCCGATCCGGGCATTCTAAGCGTGTCGTCGATGTCCGGCGAGCCGGGTGGATTTCACGATAGATTCGGATTCGAAATTTCAGGCAAGGCCGGCGAAAGTTTTTTGATGCGAACCGTTTTTTCGGATTTTGATTACGCAAAAACATTTGATTTGAGTTTTGTCAGCGGTCGTGATTTTTCCTTAGAATTTGGCACCGATAAAGAAGGCATGTTGCTCAATGAAACGGCGGTAAGGGCGCTCGGATGGTCTTTGGACAACACAATTGGAAAAAAAATAAAAGTACCACAACTACGTGGCGGAAATGAAAAAACGGTGATCGGGATTGTTCGTGACTATCATTTCTCGTCTTTGAAAGAAGAAATTCAGCCTTTGGCAATTACCACCTACAATGATAATCGAGTTTGCGCGATCAAAATAAAAAGTGATCAAGTTCAAGAAACAATTTCCAAAATCGAAAAAGCATGGATGGGGATTGCACCTAAATTCCCAATGGAATATAAATTCCTCGATCAAAGTCTTGAACTTCTGTATCGCAACGACATAAAAGAAAGTCGTCTCATCATTGTGTTTTCCGTTTTGGCAATAATAATTGCCTGCATGGGACTTTTTGGGCTCGCGGCTTTTAGTGCCGAAAAACGCACCAAAGAAATTGGAGTCAGAAAGATTTTGGGCGCCAATATCGCACAAATTGTAAGTCTATTTACGAAGGAATTTGTCCTGCTCATTCTTGCGTCTAATGTCATTGCGGTACCCCTCGCGTATTTCGCCATGAAGTCATGGCTTGATAATTTTGCTTATCGCACCGATCAAACGGTCGATACCTTCGTGATGGCGGGCGCTATAACCCTGGCGATCGCTCTTTTTACGATTAGTTTTCAGGCGATTAAAACCTCCATTTCGAATCCGGTCCAAGCGCTAAAATACGAGTAGAGGGTTGCGCTTTATAATTATTGGGCGGCAATCGGCATTCTTCTGACCCTTGTTCTTTTATTAAAGAAATCATAGAGCCATGAATTAGCAAAGGAATAGCATGATTAAGAACTATTTGACGATTGCCATCCGAAATCTCCTTAAATATCGCCTTTTCTCTTTGGTCAACGTTCTTGGGCTAACCATTGGCATGACGTGTTGTTTTTTGATATACCTATACGTTGACGACGAACTGAGTTACGACCGTCATTATGAAAATTCGGATCGGATCTATCGTGTCAATTGTAAGTATTATCTGCCCAAGGATGCGGGGAGCGAAGAGTACGCCGCGATCGGTCCGGGTCCGGCCGTTGTTCTTTCTAAAGATTTTCCGGAGATTGAAAGCGTGGCGCGGATTCGTTTGACGCCAAACCGGCTGATTGAAAAACGATTGACGGGTGAAAAGTTTTATGAAAATATCGCGTTTGCTGATTCATCGTTTTTTAATCTATTTGATTTTACTTTTGCGCACGGAACCTCTAGTCTCAACGAACCTTTTCAAATTGTTGTCAGCAAATCCATGGCCAAAAAATATTTTGGACGAACGGATGTGGTCGGGGAGTTGCTATGGCTTCCAAGCGATTCCGCACGCTACAAAATTATGGGTGTTTTGGAAGAGACGAGTAAAAATTCCCATCTGAAATTTGATTTCCTGGCGTCGTTGTCTAGTCTTCGAGCCCAGAGGGTAGGCCTTGGGACGTGGTGGAGTTTTTCATTTCAGACGTATGTGTTATTGAAACCCAATGCCGAAGTCTCGACACTGTCTGAAAAAATTCAATGGATGTCTAAAAAATATATTCCTACCCAGGAGACACAGTCCGGCTACCGTCAGGAATATTCTCTAACTGCGCTCAAAGATATTCATCTAAAATCAAATTTGCGCACCGAATTTTCGGCGAATGGAGACTTTTCAACCGTTTCCATTTTGTCGCTTATCGGTCTTATCATTCTTGTTCTCGCGTGTGTCAATTTTATGAATTTGTCGACCGCACGGGCGCTCTTGCGTGCCAAAGAAGTTGGCCTGCGAAAAGTGGTGGGCGCTGCACGTAGCCAATTGATCCTACAATTTCTTGCGGAGTCGCTCTGGCTAAGCGTCCTTGCACTTGGTCTTGCAATCGTGGCTTCTGAGGTGGCGCTTCCTTATCTCAATGTCTTTACCGATAAACATCTTGAGCTTCAAATCTTTGGCAACGTGAAACTCATGGTTGTGACCGTGGCGATGG
>JANNSF010000140.1:0-2245 GCA_031402315.1 bacterium
GCTCAGCCAATCATTTTCAGCAGCTTTATATCTAATGCTAGGATCTTGCCCGCCTAAAATGAAATCCCATCCTGGGGCAGTCCATGTTTTATCATTTCCAAATAGATAAGGACTCGGCATAAAGCCTGGTAAAATAGTTCCCCGGTTTAGGTTATAGTTTCCGGTTATGTTTCGAAGGGACATGATCAGACGCATAATTCCTTTAAGAGCAAAAAGATCGGGCGGAGTTTTTACGGTGTCTGGTTTTACCTGGGCTTGTTTTGCTTTTTCAACCGGGGTTAGTTTTCGTTTTGGCGAATTGATGTCTTTCAAAAATTTTACTTTGTTATAAAGTTTTACAAAGTCAAGACGACCCGTGAGTGCTTGCTCTTGAGTATTCTGAATTATGTTGCCGAGTTTAAGACTGTCAATTTTTTCAAGGGGCCCTGCTCTCCATGAGTATCCAACATTGTAACGGTAATCGGCACCCATCCAGTTCGTGAATGGTAGTTTATCCAGTGGCACGGTATAGTTTGCAGAAATAGTCTGTTCAAAATTCTTGGGTCTTCCGAAGCTCTTCAAATTATCAACGACTATTTTAACCGAATCTTCATTGTCCAAATCGCCATCGGGTTCATCAATGATTGCATTCATTCGCGCGTTGTAATCGATCGTCAATGATTTTGCCAGGCTCCACTTGGCGCTATAATAGCGATTGAACACAAAAAACTTCTGATAGTTGGGTTGCGCGCCCGCAAGGTCTTTCACATTATTCCGATAAATCAGCTTACCAAATGAACGATCAAGTTCGCCCCTAACCGAAATATTGGTAGGTAGTGGATTAAAGTTGAAATCCTTAATGAGTTGCAAGAAAGGTGACGATAAAAATTTAATGTCTTTAAATGGTTCAAAGCCTTTGAACTTGGGGCTGTACTGCCAGGCGACAGCGCCTTTGATGCTGCGTCTTGTATTTTCAACCAGGTTAAAGTTGGTTTGGGTGGCTTCGCTGTAGGCATAGGTGAAGGCAAAGTTTTCGATATCATAAATATGGTTGACGGCATCCTTCTTTACTTTCACTTTTCTCACGTTTGTAAAATTCAGGCTTCGTCTCTCTGCTTTATCCTGAATTAAATTTCGATAGGCCTCGCGCTCCTGATCGGTGCTAAAAGATTTAAAAGCGGCCTCCAGCCGCAAGTCCGGGTTGGCAGGATCAAAGTTGGGATTGATCGTAGTTGTCTCATAACTGGCGAACATCGGTATCTTTAATCCCAAACTTTTGGGTAAAAGTTTATCAATGCTGAGATTTGATGAGATATCATAGATAGTAGTTTCTCCTCGCGCACGTTCTGAGATTTTAGATTGAACGCCTCCATAACCAAAGGTGATGTGTTTGAAAGAACCCGTTACGGTTCCAAGGTCTGCCAGCTTTGCATTAAGTACAGCATTGACGGCCCAACCTGCTGTACGGTCAAATTCTGTGAGACGTAATTCGTTTGCCCATATGCAAACATTGACTGATTTAGCATCATCGCTTCTTGGATTGCGAACGCCAATCATCATCAACTTCACCTGGCTGAGATCGGGCCGGCCAAAAATCCGTATTCCCTGATTGCCAACCAACCGCGGCCCCTCTTTTGGATAGAGTTCACCTAATGAATAATTCTCCCGATCTCGCTGCGCTTTCAGAGCATAGAGTTCATTTAAATCCATGTCAATGTAATTTGCTTCAGGCCAGATATCATCAGGGTTTTTACTTGTTCCAAAAGGTGTTATTGATAGAGGGATTTCTATTTCATAGTAGTTCTCATCAAAGTCTGTTCCTAATCTCATAAAGCCAACTAATTGATTGTCTTGCTCTAGCAGCTCATCGTTGTCTTTTTTTGTTCCACCATGTGCGTGTAAAAACATTTTGATACGTCCGTAATTGAAAAAGTCCATCGAAACATTTTTGAAAATGGATCGGGCGTCACCATCTGGCAAATCGGTCACGCACAATTGAACAGCTTGTTCGTTCAATCTCCGTTGCTGAACAGATGTATTATCGCGGTCGCGCGCCAATGGTTCTACATAGGCAGGTTTTTCAGAACTTCCCTCACCGTTTTCTTCTATATTAACAGTGGATACCGAGAAATTATCAAGGTTAGGTTCAAGCACCTCACCAAATTTTGATTCTTCAAGATTGCCGGTGTATCGCCTCCACCGATTGCCAACAAACCTGAAATTGGCCATCCTCATTACAATAGGTTGTGAGAAGCCTGTAAGGTAC
>JANNSF010000141.1:0-15262 GCA_031402315.1 bacterium
GTTTGCAATTCCATGACCATACACTCTAAAGTTTTTAACGCTGTCAATCACCGGAGCCATAACCCCATAGTTTGCATCGCTAAGCGCTATTCCGGCACCGGCGTTTGCATAGATTCGATTTCCTAACATAGGATTATTATAGGCGCCGCCGGACGTATTTCCTTCCATATGAATGCCGTCTTCACCATTAAACGCTATTACATTGGCATGAATGGTATCGCGGCGAGTATAGTCTCCGAAGTTTATCGCTTCGATCTCAACACCATGACCCCCATTACCTAAAGCGGTCGTACCATCCGCTCCAACTCCAACATAATTGCCACCAATATAGTTATCCTCGGCGAAGTAGCTGAATCCTGCATAGATCTCAATACCTTCTTTACCATTGGCTGAGACGATATTTCGTCCACTTGCCGTGCCGTCTCCGATGTCATTAGCCGACGAATTCCAGATGACAATACCGGAAGAATCGTTTGGTAATGCCGCATTACCGGTTGCATTGACACCCACGTAATTTCCCATCACGCTGTTTTCGCTTGTCGCTTCAAACCATATACCGCTTTTACCATTTCCCGATATGACGTTACGACCGGCAGCGCTGCCATCGCCGATCTCGGTAAAACGATCGTTTGAATTATAGATGTAAATACCGTGTCCGATATTTGCAATTCGCGAGATGCCCGTAGAATTCGTTCCGATGAAATTTCCAAGAATGACCGTATTTTCAACAACACCGTTCGGCGACTCGCCAAGCGCAATTCCCGATTCCAAATTTCCGGAAATTAGATTGCCCTCTCCGGTCGCAGTACCGCCAATAACCGTGTTGTTGGTACTTCCACTAAATCCTCCAGAAAGGTGAATTCCATACTCGCCATTTGGTATGGCTGCGGTTCCGTCGGCATTTGTACCAATCTTGTTGCCTTTGATCGTGTTGTTATCAGAACTGTAATTGTAGACGTCGATGGCGATTCCGGTCGATCCATTGCCAGAAACAATATTATTTGAAATCGTATTCTCATAAGAATCTACAAGCAGGATTCCATCGTTTGAATTAGCATGCGCGGTATTTCCGGAAGCGTTCAATCCGACATAGTTTCCTGATATTAAGTTATTGTGGGAATTCTCTCTAATTTCGATACCGTTTGAGTATCCGCCAATGACATTATTCTTAATCTCGTTTACGTTTGATTGTTCCATATAAATACCACTGCCGGAACTATTAAACGCCGTCACGCCGTCTTCGCCCAAACCGATATAATTTCCATTGATAGAATTATCATGAATACTCCCATAGCTATTTCTAAAATAAATACCGCTATAGGACGAACTGGATGCGATGATATTCCGTCCACCACTCGTCCCGTCGCCAATTTTATTATTGGTGATCGCATCCCCGCCATCACTGTAAACGTAAATCGCGTCATAGCTATTAACCAGTAAGGAATTCCCTGTGGCATCCGTGCCGATGTAATTGCCCAGAATCTCTGTCCCGTCAATGTGACCAAAATAGTCATATAAGTAGATACCTCTACTGCCATTGCCCGAAATAAGGTTTCTTCCGGCCGACGTGCCATCGCCAATTTTAGTATTGATCAGAGAAACTTCTTGTCCGCCTCCACCATTGGACTCGCTGTATAGATAAATTCCATCTTGATTATTACCTTGTGCGATCAGTCCGGAAATGTCGGTACCAATATAATTACCGAGAATCTCGGTTCCCTCGATATGAGCTTCGTCCTCATAAAGTGTAATTCCTCGATCGCTATTGCCCGATATGATATTACGCCCGCCGACGGTCGCATTACCAATCTGTGTGCCAATGGCTCTTTGATTTACATAAATTCCACTTTGATTATTGGCCAACTTAGTTACCCCGTCTACGGCTAAGCCGATGATATTGCCAAGGATATGGTTGTAATCGCCTGAAGCAGCAGACCCATCAATATATATGCCATGTCCTTGGTTTCCAGAAATCACATTTCGACCGATCAAAGTACCATCCCCGATCCAATTATCGTGGGCGCCATAACGAATAAGAATGCCATAGCCATTTGGGGAGGCGCCAAAACCATTGGAATTTGTTCCAATGTAATTTCCGATAATCACATTGTCGTAGGCATTGGGTCCTTCAATCCAAATCGCGCCTCCGTTTGAATAAGAGTCAAAATTTTGAATTACCAGGCCTTGAATCACATTGTTTGAAGATACAATCGTTAAAGCAACATTCTGTGAATTGCTTTCGTTGAAGCCGCTAATCTGAATATCAGGAACGCCATCGTGATCCATATCGCCATTAATGACCGTATAGTCCGTCGAAATACTAGGAAGAGGTCCCGATTCGCCGTCGTAGTAAATTACAGAACCCGGAGAAAGCTGAAATACAACGGTGTCCGCTTGGGATGAGGAATTGGCGTCATTGATCGCTTGCGCAAGTGATCCCGTACCGGACCAGCTTGTATTCGTTACAAACCAATTACCCGGCGTCAAGGATGGAATAGCCGTAGCATAATTAGATAGATCACCGACATAGTTTCCATCGATCGCGAGCACTTTAAGGTAGTAATAAGTCCCATTCTCTAGCTGCGTCTCACCATCCATAGTTGTAATGGTCTTGATCGTGTCCATTTTACCGCCCGTCGTAGAATCGGCAAGCGTATAGCTTTCATTGTCACTACTGACATAGATTCGATATTTGGTAACCGCCGATCGATTTTTGGAACTCCACCTAAGCGTGACCGAATTAATACCCGCCATTGGCAATAGACCAACCGGCTCATCGGGCGCGCCATCAATCGTAAACTGCCCTTCCGTCGCAAAACCAGATCCTTTATAATTATTATCTATTGATTGCACGCTCCAATAGTAGGTTGCGTCGCCACGAATATTGACCGACCATCCGTTATTCACGCCGGCATTTCCTATTCCGGTGACCCGGCGCATTCCGTCTTCTTGGTTAATCCCGTCGCCAAACTGATTGCCATTTCGCATTTCAGTTAGTATGCCCTGTCCGTCGTCAAAATTTGCCATCGGAGTTACGATGTCTTGAGCGCCAGGCTCAGTTCCGACACGAATAGTATAGCTGAGCCCATTGGATTGATTTATATCAGAGGCCTTATCCCAAATAAAATTAGCTCTGTTTCCTACTGGACTTACAGAAAGTCCAGAGGGTACACTGGGAGCTTGATTGATGGCCGAATGGTTCTTATAAACCTTGGTTACAAATCCGTCACTAGACTGACCATTGATCAAGATATCCAGAGTTCCATTATTATCATAATCTGCCCAACCGGCATACCCACTTGCCCTATGGTCGCCGCTAACATCCACAATACCGGGGCTAATGGCGGTGAAAGATGAGCCAAAATTACTATTGCGATAGATAAAGGTTTTCGCTATTTGACTTTGTCCTCCTTCTTCACCACTTATCAAAATATCTAAATCACCATCTGCATCCATATCGCCAAGCGACATATTAGCTTTGGTAAATCCCCCAAGGCCCGGCGTGTTTAATTGCGCAAAGGATCCATCTTTTTGATTGATATAAATCCGAAATTCACGATTGGTATTACTTCCGCCACCGGTGTAGACAAAATCCAGATAGCCATCGTTATTAAGATCTCCCCAAAGACCGCATCCATTCCATGCGCCAGGAAAACCTGCATCGATATCGATAAATTGCCCACCACCATCATTACGATAGACCATAGTTTTTCGCCCGCTAGCGCCGCTACCGCCTGAATTGATAGTGCCGGTCATGAGTAGATCAAGATCGTGATCGTTGTCAAAATCTCCCCAGGCTAGTGAACCGTTTGCGAGATTAGTTAGGCCGGCATTGATATTCGTAAATTGATCATTTCCATCGTTGCGATAAACCGCACTATAAGGATAACTGCTCTCAGGGCCCGTGCTCGCTTCGCCCATGACCGCGAGATCAAGATCCCCGTCATTATCAAAATCGCCCCAAGCCATAGACCCTTTAGAAACTCCTGAAATCGAATTGGCCACATCAATAAAACCTTCTCGGTCAGCCCGATAAAGTTTGAAGACACGGCCTCCGCTGCCCGAAGAACCGGTATAGGCGACATCAAGATATCCATCGTTATTATAGTCGCCCCACGCAGCCGTGCCACGATTCGCAGGGCCTTGAAAACCAACCTCCGCATCAGAAAAGCCCTCATCGCCATCATTTCTATAAATTCGCTGTATGTACCCAAATTGGGAGGAATTTCCCACCATTAAGACATCGAGATCTCCATCATTATCGTAATCCCCCCAAACCGAAGTCCCCTCTATAAGACTCGGAAGCCCCATAGGGACTTCTTCAAAGTTAGATATGGTCGCATTGACGCCGAAAGAATAATCGCTGACGCCATTCGACGTTGCGGCATTCAATCTAAAATAATATTTAATGTATTGAGTAAGCCCCGTCAAGACTTTCATGGTGTCATTGGCATTGCCAAACGACGTGGTCGCTAGTAGACTCTGGGTGCTGAAATCAGATAGCGTATCTATATATATGGAGTAACTCTGAAAGCCAGGATCGCCATTAGGAGACCAGAGAAGCGTAATATTAGCAGAATCCGCCTTAGCCATCAGATCGGCCGGGGGAAAAACCCTCATCGCGCCCGAAGGCACAAAATCCGTTCCGGAGAAACCAGCGAGCGTGCCATTCAAACCAGTACTGCCGGAGGCAAATGCCGTCGTCGTGCTATTCGGTTCGTCCATATGATAAAGTCCGACAAGTCCGGACTCATCACCACGCAGCGGCCCATGTGCCGAGCTTCGGATTTGATACGGTGTGCGGGCAATATTCCAAATGCGCACCTCGTCGATCTGACCCAAATAGTAGTAACCGGCTTCGCCATCCCATCGGCGGCCGATGCGCCATTCTTCCGTGCCATTAGGAAGCGGATCCGATTCGTTTTGGGAAGCGACCAAGACGCCATTAACGTATATTTTGATCATCGATTGATCGTACGTGGCGGCGACATGGGACCAGACATTAGGCGACGGCATATTGGCTCCCACCCAGTGCCAACTGCCATTGAAATAGCCGGCAGAAAGTTGACCGCCGTTACCCGCCTCACCACTCATATACATACCGAACCGAATGACACCATCACCCAGATAAGCCTCACCGGCAATCATGGAGTAGTCATTATTAAATCCGGCATCTGGATTTATCCACGCTTCCACAGTAATTTGGTTTGAAGCGAATTCTGAATTGATAGATGAAGGCACCGAAACGTAATCGTCCACACCGTCAAAACTCAGTGCGTTTCCCATCGTTCCGCCATTGGGAACAGCGGCTGATAAATTCGAATACGCTGATACTGCACCGGTGGCTGATACGGCTTGAACTGTGAAATAGTATATCTGACCATCGGTCAAGCCATCGTATGTAACCGAAGTACCGGTCGTCGAATCCGTCTGCTCGGTTGGATTTGGTGAAGTTCCTCTAAAGATACGATATTTTGAAACGCCAAAGTCATCCCATGAAATCGTGATGGCATGATTGGCCGCAATCGCTTTCACATCGGGCGTGAAAACGGACAAAGCTGAAGAAGCTACAAAGTCCGTTCCTGAAAAATTATAGAGCGTGCCATTGAGATCGGAATGGCCGGACGCATAGGCAATCGGCGTTGTTGGTGGCTCATCAAGGTGATAGAGCGAGACAAGCCCCTCTTCGTCTCCACGAAGCGGTATTGAAGCGGCGACGCGAATTTGTGACTGAGTGCGAGCCGCATTCCAAAGACGAACTTCGTCAATCTGACCCTGAAAGAAAAATGTGTAGGTCGTATTGATGTCATCGTCATTGACGCCGCGCGCGCCTATACTAAATCGAGTATTGTTGCTCACGTCATGAGAAGATATGTTTCCTATCGAATTGTCCAATACACCATCGACATAAAGTTCCAGCGACGTGCCTTTACGAACGCCAACCACGTGGTGCCATTCACCGTCATTGACATTTCGTACGCCATAAACCTGATCACCGGTGGACGGGTCGTACACAGCGAAAAACAATTTTCCATTGTACACCATGAATTCAAAGAAATTCCCTGCGCTGGAATTAAAACGCTTTCCGGCAATTGCTCCCGTAGGAGACGTGGTATTGATCCAAGCTTCGATCGTGAAATCACCGGTACCAAAATTGCCGGACGTTCGGCTGCCGGTCACATAGTCATCCGCGCCGTCGAAACTCAGCGCATTCACAGGTAATCCGCCATTGGGAACAGCGGCTGATAAATTCGAAGGTGCCGATACTGCACCGGTGACTGAAACGGCTCGAACTGTGAAGTAGTATATCTGACCATCGATCAATCCATCGTATGTAACAGAAGTACCGGTCGTCGAATCCGTCTGTACGGTTGGATTTGGTGAAGTTCCTCTATAGATACGATATTTTGAAACGCCGACGTCATCCCATGAAATTGTGATGGCATGATTGTCCGCAAGAGCATTTAGATTTGGAGTAAAAGGATCCATGGCTCCGGACGCAACAAATTCTACACCGGAGAAATTAGTCAAAGTACCATCTGTATTTATTTGTCCCGCTCCGTAGGCTGTAGTAGTTGTGGTCGGTTCATCCAAGTGATATAGCGATACGAGTCCAGACTCGTCTCCCCGAAGAGGTACAGCGGCTGTTTGTCTGATCTGCGCCTCGCTCCGAGCCACATTCCATATACGGACTTCGTCCAATTGCCCATTCGTAAATTCACCAACTCCAAGATAGCTGCCCAGAATAACAGGAATATTCATATTAGGTATCGACGAGTTATTGCTTGAACGCTGTTCGACTAGCTTTCCATCGAGGTAGCTTTTAAACCCATTTATCGTATTGGATTCCCAGGTCATAGCAATATGATGCCAACCGCCATCATATAAAATTGACGGATTGCCGGAGCTAATTCCAGACCCCGCACCGCCGTCATTTGATAAAATGTGTATTGGTGGATAGCTCCATCCGGCTACGATATAGTCACCGCCATTCTGCTGACGAATCGCAGATTGGAGACTTGATCCTTTGAACCAATATTCGATTGTAATTGCTGAGCCACCCAGATTGGTCAGTGAAGACAATATTACATGGTCATCCGAGCCGTCAAAACTCAGTGCATTACCGGGCAACCCGCCGTTTGGAATGGCGGCGGATAGATTCGACGGTGCAGATTGAGCTCCCGCGCTTGAGACGGAGCGAACAACAAAATAGTATATCTGACCATCACTGAGACCGCTGCTGTACGTAACCGAAGTTCCGGTGGTAGAATCCGTTTGTGTGGTTGGATTAGGAGACGTCCCGCGATAGATACGATACTTTGCTGCATTCACATTATCCCAATAGGCGGTGATCGAGTGATTATCAGCAATCGTTCTAAGGCCCGTAGAAAAAAGAACGGACATGGACGTAGAGGTTACAAAGTCCGTTCCTGAAAATCCGTTCAACGTCCCGCTTATCGGACTTCCTGATGCGTATACATTCGGCGTTGTTGCCGGCTCGTCAAAATGGAAAAGTGCCATCAAACCGGGCTCATCTCCGCGAAGCGGGTGAACGGCGGAAGTACGAATTTGAGATTCTGTACGGGCTGTATTCCAGATACGAACTTCATCGATGAGGCCTTGCATTGTCGCAGCTGGCGTACCACTGGCGTTACCGCCGATTCCCAAAAGTCCCGGATTATTGTCAATCGCGCCACCGACACCCGTTGTAGCCTCAAGTATGCCATTAACGTAGATTTTTAGGTTTATTCCATCATGGGTCGCCGCGACATGGTACCATATTCCTGCCGCAACCGATGTGGTAGAAACCGCGCCATAGCGATTCCCGCCTGAAATCACTTCGGCATGAAATTTATTATCGTCCGCCAGATGAAATAGTTCATACTTTCCGACTTGAGAGTTGTCTTCCTTAAAAATAATTCGATTGTGATGCGTTATATTATCGATTTTGACCCAAGCTTCCCATGATCCCATCGTTAGATTCAGGCTTCCGTCGGAACCAGCATTGACGACATCATCCACCCCATCAAAGCTGAGCGCCCGTCCTGCGTTTCCGGCATTTGGGACAGCGCCTACGACATTCGATGCCGACTCTCCTGCGGGAACAACTTTAAAATAGTATATCGAACCATTACTCAATCCACTCATGATCTTTGTGGTCAAATTAGTCGAATCTATGAGTGTTGTGGGATTTGAAGTCACGTCTCTATAAATGTAATACTTTGAAACGCCAAGCGATTGGCTCCAATTTAGCTCCACTGAACCATTACCGGAAATTGCATTAAGACTAATCGAAGGCGCAATGGTCAACGCTAAATTATTCGTAATAAATGGTCCGTTGTTTACGATTGTGAAGCCATCAGTACCATCACTATTCTGCCAACCGACGGCTGAACCCTGCACGTTTCCGGTCATATCCAGGTATTGATAGACAATACGGCCATCGGGGTATAATATGACTTCAAATGTATTAGGCGTACCGGCACTTAAATTATGCACTTGATAAAATTCAATAATGGTCCGTGTTCCGTCAAAGTAATAGTATGCATTCGTTCCAAACATCTGTAGGTCGTCCCAAAATGGCGCAAGTGCATTATAGGGATCGGCATTGGTAGGAAAGCTAGTATTGGAATAGGAGCTTGTAGGATTTGAAAATTGTACAAGGCCATTGGTCGACATGTAAAACTGACTGTACGATTGGCCATAGTAGGTAAAATTGAATCCAATAGGAAAGGGTCCTGCGTAACTATCATCACCACTCAGACCAATCAATGTGCCGACTCCGGTAATATCCACCCAATTGAAAGCCGAGGTCGCCCATTTATTTCCGTAGCTATCGGAGTTTTGCGCGGAGACGGAGTAGGTTGACAGAAAAAAAAGTCCTATGACGCAATACATACTGAAAACTCGTGCAGCAAGAATTCGGATAAACTTCTTCATAAACTTCTCCCTACTTATATTTGCTATAAAATTTTAATTGAAATAACATGTGGCTGACCGAACCCATTACTCAAATTTACCTCTTTTCCGAGTGTTAGCAAGATATTTTTTTGACGGTATTTTAGTTTCGAAAGCCCAACGGTCAGCCTAGTTTCTGAATTTGTTTTTTGGAATTTGAGCATTCCCTTTTATATTATAATCAAACCCGTCGGCATTTATTTAAAGGTTACAATTCATGCTTTTTACGTCAATTCTCTTTTGGTTTCAATCGGGCGCCGTGTCCCTGACCGGCGTGTCGCTGCAGGGGTTTCAGGCCAATATCCGCACGCATGTGTACGAGGACCTCTCGGTTGCACGCACGATCGAACTTATTATGGAGGGTGATAACCGCGAGTCGATCCGCTACAAGCGTGATTTTTTTAAGAAAAGCGGCTACGAAATTGTCGAAAAATCGTCCGAACATTGGGTCATCACGAAAGTGTATCCTACCTCCAATGGGCGCACGGAAGTCTTTCAGGACGATCTTTCCAAAATATTCGTCGAACGCCGCGGGGATCAGTTTCTTTTCCAAGAAGAATTTTTCAATCGCTTTATCATCAATGAAATCGACCGATCCGATCTCAAAAATGACAGGCCCGCCGCCAAAGTACTCATGGCCGATACACGCTTCGAATTTAAAACCGTACTGCCGGGAAGGATTGATTCCATCAATCTCGGCGCATTTGAAGAGCGTACGGCCACATGGATTTTTGATATCGAACAGCTCTTTCAAAAAGATTCGTACGTCATGCGGGCCCATAGCGAAACGGCGCGTGGAGAATGGCAAATTTGGCCTTTGCTTCTGATCAGTTTTCTGCTTTTTGTAATGGCCTATCTATTCCGGTTAAAAAACAAGATCCGAGGCGTGTGAATTATCAAGAAAAAAAATCCGGCGATGTTATTGTTCTCATTCTCGGCGGCAAACTCATGGGGGGACCGGAAACCACGGAAATCTCCGATCGTATGCAAGCCCTTTTAAAAAAAGGATTTCTCAAAATTGTCGTCGATATGCATCAGGTAAAATGGATGAATAGTTCCGGCCTCGGCATGCTGATGTCGTGTTTGAAGACTCTTCGCAGTCAGCAGGGCGACCTGCGCCTTGCCGAAGTCAGTGAAAAAGTTGAAAGTCTTCTTATGATCACGCACCTCCTCAAGATTTTTAAATCCTTCCCGACGCGCGACGAGGCCGTGCAAAGTTTTTCCGAGTGACAGCCCGATGATCCGTGTCCTCCACGATCCTCTTTGCCATCACCACGTGGCCTCCACAAATCATCCGGAATGCCCCGAGCGCCTTGATGCTATCCTGCGTGCGCTTGTAAATTCAAATCGCTCGATTAAATTTGAATCCGGCCCGGATGCCGATTTATCATGGATCGAAAGCGTCCACACCCAAGACCATATCGCCCGCGTAAAGCAGGCCGTCGAAAATGCGCCATCGTATCTTGACCCCGACACGTATGTCCATCGGGAATCGTGGAAAGCGGCGCTACGCGCTTGCGGGCTGGTCATGAAAGCGGTGGATATGGTCATGAATGGCGAATGCGACAAGGCCTTTTGTGCTATTCGTCCGCCCGGTCATCATGCGGAGTCCAACCGGCCTATGGGGTTTTGCCTTTTTAATAACATTGCCGTCGCCGCCCGCTACGCGCAAAAAAAATACGCGCTTAAGAAAATATTTATCCTGGACTGGGACGTACACCACGGAAATGGCACGCAAGAAATTTTTTATCATGATGCTTCGGTTTTTTATATGAGCTTTCATCAGTATCCCCTCTATCCGGGCACGGGCTCTGCCGCAGAGACCGGCATGGGGCCGGGCTTGGGATTTACGTATAACATCCCTTTGGCAGCGGGCGGCGGAGATGAAATTTATTTTGATGCGATGAATATTTTTTCAGACTCGGTTCGTCAATTCAAACCGGATCTGATTATGCTTTCGGCGGGATTTGATGCCCATCAAAAAGACCCTTTGGCCGGGATGAATGTTTCCACCGAAGGATTTTTGCACATGACTAAAATATTATGCAATTCAGCCCAAGCTTATACGCAAGGAAAGGTCGTTTCGATTTTAGAAGGCGGTTATGACTTGCAGGCACTGGGCGAATCGGTAGTGGCCCACGTGCAGGAGATGAGCCGGTGACTATGAATCCATTTCGTCACTACAGGTTTTTCCCTTTGATTTTCCCCGTCCTTTTGTGCATATTTTTTAGTTCGTTAGCCTATAGTCAAGAGCGTCTAGAAAATCATTCAAGAGAAAGTCAGGACAGTCTGCGGCTAATTCCTCTCATCAAGAATTCGCAAAAAGGTTCCTCGGCCGGCAAACCGACGTCCTTTCAGATTCCCGTCGGTGACACGCTGCTTCGTTCCCCTTGGGGCGCCGTGCTTCGTTCCGCATTACTTCCCGGTTTGGGCCAGATGTATAATGGCGCGCCTAAAAAAGCTCTCGTATTTATTGGGCTCGATGTGGCCACGATGACCGCCTATCAGATTAAGAATAATAAACTCAAATCCATTCAGCGCGACCGCAAGGATTTGGATCGTGAAATTAAGGATCCGGCCACAACCGAGACCCGGCGTGCAATTTTACTTAGCGCCTTCAGTCGGCGAACGAGCGATTTTGACAAAGCGCAGACCGATCGGAATCTATACGGGTGGCTTTTTGCAATTTCTTATTTGCTCGGTATTGTTGACTCTTACGTCGACGCGCACTTATATTTGTTTGATGAGAAAATGGAATGGGATTATGCCGCGCCCGGCCAAATTGGTATGAAAGTCCGATGGTAATGCCACAAAATAAGAAAAAATTTCCACCGCCAAAACCGGAAGAACTTTCGGAAACGGATCCCGATCGTATTCAGAAGATTCTTATGAACTCCGATAAGATGGCGGCGCTGGGTCAGTTGATCTCAGGTGTCGCTCACGAACTGAATAATCCGATCAGTTTTATCGAGAGCAATGTCATTTTCCTCGAAAAATATTTTGGTGAATTGCGTAAGCTCGTTGAACTCTATGATCGTGGCGGTGCCACCGAAGAGACCAAAGCAAAGGCGGAAGAGCTAAAGAAGGAAATGGAATACGAGTTTGCCATGAGCGACCTTGACAATGTCCTGAAGAGTTTCAATGAAGGCGCC
This sequence comes from bacterium, assembly GCA_031402315.1. Taxonomy (GTDB): domain Bacteria; phylum CLD3; class CLD3; order SB21; family SB21; genus JANNSF01. The sequence continues at coordinate 12,111 of JANNSF010000141.1, forward strand.
TCCCGCATTCGCAGTATTATTTCAAGCCTTAGTTCATTTTCTCGTGGCGATAAAATGAAAAAGGAAGAAATGAATATCCACGAGGCCATTGACAATACGATTAATCTTCTCAAACACAAATCGCGCCATAAAGTGGATTTTGTCAAGGTGTACCATGCCCATCCCATTTTTTATGCCAACCGGAGTGAGATTAATCAGGTTCTTATGAATTTTCTGATCAATGCGGTTCACGCCATTTATCATAAATTTCAAGACCCTGAAAAAGGCACGATAACGGTAACTACACGGAATGATTCGGGTAGACTAATCATTATGATCCAGGATAATGGGGAAGGAATTCCCGAAGAGAACAAAGAAAAAATTTTTCAGGCCTTTTTTACGACAAAAAAATCCGGAGAAGGAACCGGACTCGGGCTTCCCATTTCAAAAGATCTGATTCAAAAACACGCGGGTGAGATTCTTCTTGAAAGCACGGCAGGGCAAGGCACGACGTTTACCATCGTTCTTCCGATTCGCGATGAAGAGTCCGACGATTTTTAGTTTTTATTTTGTTTTAATTTCGATACCAAAGGATTTATTGTGAGTGTTGCCTCTATGACCCCCTTACCGCTCGACATGGTAAAGTCGCCCATGCATGACATTCTGGTCGTGGATGACGAGATGGATAATCTTGATCTGCTCAAGCGTACGTTCCGCCGCGAATACAATGTGTACACGGCTAACAGCGCCGCGGAGGCCCTGCGATTGCTTGAGGAACGTGAATTCGCCGTCATTGTAAGCGATCAGCGAATGCCGGAAATGACCGGCGTTGAAATGTTTCGACACGCCCGCGAAAAGTATCCAAATACCATCCGAATCTTATTGACCGGCTATACCGATATTAATGCGCTCGTCGATGCCATCAATATGGGACATGTCTACCGATATGTCACCAAACCCTGGAGCCGCGAAGAAATTGTCATGACGGTCAAACGCGCCGTGGAACACTATGAAATTTCGGTTCAAAACATCCGATTGTTGGACGAATTACGAATTAAGAACGAGGCGCTCGATAAATCCAATCGTCAAATGAAACGACTGGATGAACTAAAAACCCGCTTCATGGTGATTTCGAGTCACGAATTGCGTACGCCAACTTCGATTATCTCCGGCAACCTCGAATTGTTGCTATCCGGAGCGATGGGGGACGTCCCCAACGAATTTAAGGATATTATCGGCAATGCCTACAAGGGCACGATACGTCTTATTGATCTCATTGAGGACGTTTTGTCGGTGATGCGATCCGATTCCCACAAAATCAAACTCCACCTCGAACCCGTAAATTTGCGAACCATTGCTCAGGAATCCATTGATGCGATGATTTCCTTTATCCATGAGCGCAAACAAGTCGTTGCCAATAACATTCCGGAGATCTCTGTCGAGGCCGACAGCGACCGCTTGATTCAGGTTTTTTTCAATCTGATCAGCAATTCTATGAAGTACTCCCGCGACGGTTCAACCATTGAATTGCTCGCGACGGATGAAGGTGAAACCGTCAAAATCCAGATCAAGGATAGCGGCATCGGAATTCCTACCGACGAGTTGGAGAAAATTTTCGACAAATTTTATCAGCTTGGCGATGCGGATCAACATCGCACCAGCAAACATAAATTTCTGGGAGGCGGCAGCGGACTCGGACTGACTATTGTTCGCGGTATCGTCGAGGAACACGAAGGAAAGGTGTTTGCCTCCAGCGCCGGAAAAGACCAAGGCTGCATCTTCACCATTATTCTGCCTAAAAAACAAACCGTTGACGCGAAATAATCCGGCATGTCACAGGTTTTGACCTACACGCATAGTTTGCTTATTCCACTGACGCGCGCGTGCGGCGCCGAGTGCAACTACTGCACCTTCAAAGACAACGAAGAAAAGATATTGAGTTTCGACGAGATCGAAGCGCTGATCAGCCGGCACTACAATTCCGGTATTTGCGAAGTGCTTCTCACCGGCGGACAAAATCTGGAGCGAATTCCTGCGTTTTCATCGCTATGGTTATCACAGGGATACGCCGGTTTTATCGAATACGTCCGCGATGTATGCCAATTTTGCATGGAGAATCATTTGATACCGACTCTTGAACTGGGCCCTTTGACATACGCCCAGCTTCAAATTATTGCGCCCTATATCGCCGGCATAACGATCAACCTTGAAAACGTCAACCCGGAGTCACTCGCGCCCTATCAGACGAATAAAAGCCTTGACGATAAAATCGAGTCTATTGGGGATGCCGGACTGCTCGGTATCCCGGTGACTACCGGACTACTCATGGGGCTTGGGGAATCCCTCGACGATCATATGGCAACCCTGGATGCCGTGGAAGAGCTCCACCAAAGGCACCATCATATTCAGTCCGTCGTGTTCAATTACCTTCACGCAGAAAATAAAACGCCTTCGCGGATTGAGATCGACGCCGTGAAAGTCCTCGTCAGCTATTCAAAAAAACTGATGCCGGATGTTTTGGTTTCCATTCCTTTTAATTCACCTCTTCCATGGTTTGAAGAAAATATTTTTCCCGACGATATGGGACGAGTCTTTGAAGGCAGTGACGGAATTCAATGGAATTCTGTTTTTCCAAAACGAACGGAGATTGAAAAGTCCCTTGCCAAAAAAAACATCTCGATGCGACCACGGACTCCTGCTTCCAATCTGACAAACTGGCGAGCCCCGGCACAGGTGGCGTCTGTTCTTAATGAATGGAGAACCAAAAAGGAGTATCACGAAGTATGACATCCGATTTTCCCAATCTACATATTGTCAAACATCCCTTGATTCAGCAAAAGCTCACGTACATGCGCGATAAGAATACGGCACCAAGGGAATTTCGCAAGCTTCTGAGCGAAATAACCGCGCTGATGATTTTCGAAATTACCAGCGATTTGCCCGTGCGCGAGATAACCATCGAAACGCCAATGGAGACGGCGCGTGGAACCGTACTTTCGGAATACGTCGTTCTGATTCCGGTCTTGCGTGCCGGGCTGGGCATGCTGGATGGAGCACTCGATCTTATTCCCACGGCAAAAGTCGCCCACATCGGGCTTTACCGCGATGAAAAAACACTCCAACCGGTGGAGTACTATTCCAAATTTCCGGCGGTTATAACTTCCTCCACGGCC
>JANNSF010000142.1:0-2425 GCA_031402315.1 bacterium
GAACGCGCTCGGCCACGACATCTGCAGCGCCATCCACGGTCTTGAGTAATTGCTCCGCTTTGATAGCATAATATTCAAGCGTATCCAAATTGTCGCCGAATATCTTGAAACCAATGTCCGTACGAACGCCGGTCGAGAGCATGTTAATTCTATTAATGATCGGTTGTGTCCACCCATTTCGAACGCCGGGAATTTGTAATTTCTGATCCAATTCCGCGATAATGTCTTTTTTCGAAATTCCCGCTCGCCATTCTTCCTTAGGCTTAAGAACGATGATCGTCTCAATCATGCTCAGAGGGGCATTATCCGTCGCTGTTTCCGCACGGCCTGCTTTCCCCAGGACGTGATGAACTTCCGGAACCGTATGAATGATTTTATCCTGCAATTGTAGAATGCGGTTGACTTCGGTAATCGATGCATTCGGCAGTGTCACCGGCATATACAAAATAGATCCTTCATCCAGCGGAGGCATAAATTCAGAACCCGTATTCAAAATCATGGGCACTGTTATAACAAGCGCTATGACATTGACAGCAATCGTGATCTTACGATACTTCAATACCCAGTGTATTATCGGTTCGTACATCCAGATAAAGAAACCCGTCACAGGATTTTGTTTTTCCGGTCTGAATTTTCCCCTCATCAGCAGTGTCATCAATACCGGAATTAACGTAATAACCACTACGGCTGAGGCGACCATCACAAACGTTTTTGTAAACGCCAGTGGTATGAATAGCTTACCTTCCTGCCCTGTTAGCAGAAATACCGGTAAAAAAGATACCAGAATAATGAGTTCAGAAAAGAAAATGGCACGTCCAACCTGCTTGGCAGACGATATTGAAATGGACTTATATTCTTCCGCACTCAAGTGCCCTTTTTGCTCGATCGCGTGTGCAATATTCCTGTAAGCATTCTCCACCATCACAATAGACGCATCGACAATAACTCCAATAGCCAAAATGATACCGCCGAGGCTCATGATATTGGACGTGATTCCGAATATCCGCATTAAAATGAATGCGAGTAATATTGACACGGGAATTTCTATAATAATCCGAAGAATGCTTCTGAAGTGCATCAGAAAAATAGCTACCATGATGGAGACAGTTATGGTCGCTTCGATCAAGGCGCGGTCAAGCGTTCCAATAGCGTCACGAATAAGCGTGCTGCGATCATAGGAGGGTACAATTTGAACTCCAGGCGGAAGCCCCGGAGAGATTTCCTTTATCTTTTCTTTCACACGATCAATGATCTCCTTGGCGTTTTCTCCGTTGCGCATCACAATTATTCCGCCAACCACCTGGCCTTTTCCGTCTTTTTCCAGCGAACCTCGACGGATATCGCCGCCGATCTGCACGGTTGCGACGTTTTTGATTAAGATCGGAATACCATTCGACGCGGTTCTAATAACCGAATTGCCGATGTCGTCGACGGATTGAATGTATCCCTGGCCCCTCACGAAATATTCGGCATCGCTTGCCTCTATAATTTTCCCGCCGACTTCGTTATTACTTCGTTGAATGGCATTAACTATATCTGAAATGGATATGTTATAGGCTCTCAATTGAAGTGGATTGATATCTACCTGATATTGTTTTACGAACCCCCCGATTCCGGCAACTTCGGCCACACCTTCGACCGAGGCCAGTTTATATCGAATATACCAGTCCTGAATAGATCTCAAGGTACCAAGATCATAGCCTTCGCCTTCCACGGTGTACCAAAATACATGGTCCATTCCTGTTCCATCCGGTCCTAATGACGGCGTAACTCCGGAAGGTAGGCTTGCGCGCACGGTACTCAATCGTTCAAGTACACGGGTTCGCGCGAAATAAATGTCCGTATTGTCATCAAATATCACAAAAACGAAAGACATGCCGAACATAGAAGAGGCTCTCACCGCTTTGACATTGGGCAATCCCTGCAGCGCAGATACGATCGGGAATGTTAATTGTGATTCAACGATTTGAGGCGATCGGCCCATCCACTCGGTAAAGATAATGACCTGGTTCTCCGACAAATCCGGAATCGCGTCGATCGGCAAATTGATAACCGAATAGACGCCATAGCCTGTCAGGATCACATAGGCAAAGATAACGATGAGCCTGTTTTTAGCGCTCCAATCTATAATTTTTTCTATCATAATAATTGCGTCGAACTCAACTTAGTTGAGCCGCTCCTTTATTTCATTCATACTCAAGCCAACGGCTTGTTCTAATTGCGCCTCACTGAGCGCAATATTCATGATGCTCATGGAATAATCCAGTTTTGCCATTAATAGCATCCGGTAACTGTCAAGTGCCATAATGAACGATGTTTTACCCGATTGATACGATGCCAGAGCCGCATCCAGTGAGGCTTCGGCTTGGGGAATTAGATGACGCTTGATTTCATCCGCTTGTTTCCGCGACGACTCCATCGTGAC
>JANNSF010000143.1:0-19529 GCA_031402315.1 bacterium
TGTATGTTTTAGTTGAGTTTAGGGTGTTCTTTTAGATATCTGAAGGTGGTATATGAGAGAGGTTCACAAAGCCGTCATTGACAAGATTTTGGGTTTGGACGATGGAGTGCATCGTTTCCATTATGAAATGCTGGCTCAGGAAATCGGATTGGACAGCCGGGATTTTGAAGGTCGAGACCATTTTGAAAAGCCGATTTCGACGGATGTGGTTCTGACGAAAACGAATCACCTGTACTATACGAAACTAAGTATTGCCGCGGAGGCCCGTTTTTTGTGCGATCGCTGTCTGGAAGAAGTTCCGGAACTGATCGAAAGTTCTTTTGAAATTGTTTTTACCGATAAGCGTGATGCACGAGAGCAGGGCACCAGCGATGCCGAGCTCCGGACGGTGGATATTCGCAAAGAAAACAGAATTGTACTTGACGATGATATTCGCGCTTCTTTAGAACTGGTACTCCCGTCAAAGAATCTGTGCCGCGAGTCCTGCAAAGGATTGTGCGTCCGGTGCGGCATTAACCTTAACGAAAAAATGTGTGAACACGAACGGGCAAAGCAAGAAAATTAAGAAATCGGGTAACCGATTAACTTTAAATAAATATTACGAATAAAAATAGAGGAGACTCCAAATGCCAAATCCGAAACGCAGACATTCAAAACAACGCCGCGACAAACGCAGAACCCATTGGAAGCTGGATAGCCCCGCCGTAGGAAAGTGTTCCAATTGCAGTGAGCCTAAAATGCATCACCGCGTATGTCCAAATTGCGGCTACTACGACGGTCGTCAAGTAATGGTCTCACGCGAAGCGTAGACTTTTTTACCTGTCTTTTGCAGCAAACTATAGAGTTTTACCTGTCCTTGTTAGAAAACATCGGCAGGTTTTTTTTTAGCGGGTAAATTGAACGGGATTAAAATCCTGCCTATATTCAATGCACGTTGTAAGAAGCCGTAACATATTACAAAATCACGAGGAAGAGGATGAGAATTGTTATTGACGGCATGGGCGGGGATGAGGCCCCGGCCAAAATAGTTGATGGCGCCGTCCTTGCGGCACGCGAATTTGCAGAAGGAAATAAGCATCATCAAATTATTGTGACCGGTCCGCAGAAAAAGGTGCTGTCGCAAATTCAGTTGTGCAATGGAGAGGACTTGATAGGACATACGCTTGAAATTGTCCACGCCGAAGAATATATAACCATGGATGATGCGCCGGCGGAAGTTGTAAGAGGTAAGTCGAAATCGTCGGCTCATATTGGATTGGCTCTAGTGAAAAGCAAAGAGGCCGATGCCTTTATAGGCATGGGAAATACCGGCGCGATGATGGCAATAGGCCTCATGGGTCTTGGTCGAATTGAGGGTGTTCTTCGTCCTACGATCGGTGCATTTCTGCCGTCGCAGACAGGATGGACACTGCTATTGGATGTAGGCGCCATGGTGGATTGCAAGCCGGAGCAATTGTACCAATTTGGCCTGATGGGAAGTATTTATATGAGCGCCATGTGGAATATTGAAAATCCAAGGGTTGGTCTCCTCAGCGTTGGCGAGGAAGATTCAAAGGGAGATGTTCTCACTTTGGGCGCGAATAAGCTATTTCGTGAAAAGAATCCTGTCAATTTTATTGGCAATGTCGAAGGCCGGGATATTATGAAAGGAACGGTCGACGTGATCGTGTGCGATGGATTTGTCGGAAATGTCGTGCTCAAATTTGCCGAGAGTATTTTGGGATTTTTGAAAACACGCATTAAGAAAACTGCGGAAAATAGCCTTGGTGACAAACTCATGCTGGGTATAGCTAAGCCCACTTTACGCAGCCTATTCCAAGGCATGGACTATCAGGAATACGGGGGTGTCCCGCTGCTTGGCGTAAATGGCATTCAGATCATCGGCCACGGGAGCTCTTCGGCCAAAGCGATTGTGAGCGCCGTACATTCTTGCGAAAAATTGGTCGAGAAAAAGATCATCGATGCGATTCGGGAAAAAATAAAGCTATCATAAACGTAGTTAATTAAACCGGAAACAAGTATGGCGTTAGGTAATAAATTTCGTGCAAAGATCAGCGGTGTAGCCCATTGGGTTCCGGAAACGGTCTTGACGAATGCCGAGCTCGAAAAAATGGTGGATACCAATGACGAGTGGATCATGTCACGTACGGGAATCAAAGAGCGTCACATTCTGGAAAAAGGAAAAGCCACGAGTGATCTTGCGTACGAAGCCTGTAAACGAGTTTTGGATCAGACCAAAACCGCTCCCGCAGATGTGGATATTATAATCGTCGGCACGGTTACTCCCGACATGCTTTTTCCTTCGACCGCGTGCTTGATTCAAGCCCGTTTGGGCATGAAAAAAGCATGGGGCTATGATGTAAGTGCCGCCTGCTGCGGATTTGCGTACTCCCTGGTGACCGGTGCACAATTTATAGAAAGTGGCGCCGCCAAAAAAGTTCTCGTTGTTGGCGCGGATAAAATGAGTTCGATCATAGATTACACCGATCGGAATACATGTATCCTTTTCGGCGATGGTGCGGGAGCTGTCCTGCTGGAACGTTCGGAAGAAGAGTCGATAGGTATCCTGGACTTTTATAGTTTCATGGATGGCAATGGCGCCCAATATTTGAATATGCCGGGTGGGGGAAGTCTTAATCCACCCTCGCATGAAACCGTTGACAAAAAAATGCACTACGTCTTTCAAGACGGAAAGAATGTCTATCAATATGCTGTCAAAGGAATGGCGGAAGCTTCTGCCCATATTGTGGAACGAAACGGTTTTACCGGAAAAGACCTCGCCCTTTTTGTCCCGCATCAGGCGAATAAGCGTATTATCGACTCCGCATCTCAACGCATGGGTCTCACGGACTCCCAGGTTATCATAAATATAGAGCGCTATGGAAATACCACGGCAGGCACGATACCGATTGCGCTTTCGGAAGCGGTAACCGAAGGACGTCTGAAGAAAGGCGACTTAGTTGTCATCGCGGCTTTTGGTGGGGGCTTTACGTGCGGGAGTGTGTTACTCCGCTGGGCCTATTAAGAAATAGAACTAATCAGGATTTGGATCGATGAGTAAAATAGCATTGGTATTTCCAGGGCAAGGGGCCCAATACGTCGGTATGGGAAAAGATTTTTTCGAACAATTTGCCACCGCAAAAAAAATGTACGAACAGGCGAATCTAGTTCTTGGGTTTGATCTGGCGAAGATCTGTTTTGAAGGGCCTGAAGTGGAACTCAAGCAGACACGCGTCACGCAGCCGGCTATTTTTGTTCACAGTTGTGTCATTATGGAGGTCTTACGCGAAAGATTTGGCGACAACGTAAATTATGCAATGACGGCCGGTCACAGTCTGGGAGAATATTCCGCGTTGGTGGCGTCCGGTATGTTGACATTTGAAGACGCTTTGAACATCGTCAAGATCAGAGCACTCGCAATGCAAAAGGCCGGTGAGATGAATAAAGGGACGATGGCAGCGATCATTGGCATGGAGGCCGAATTACTTGACGCCGTATGCAAAGAGGCTTCGGCAAGTGGTATCGTACAATGTGCGAATTATAATTCGCCGGGACAAATTGTTATCTCCGGCACGGTCGATGGTGTTAAGGCGGCAATGGAATTGGCCAAAACAAAGGGTGCTCGAATGGTGAAGGAATTGGTCGTCAGTGGCGCTTTTCACTCACCGCTCATGGTGTCGGCACAAATTGAAGTTGAGAAATGTTTGACTACAATTCATGTGAAGGACACGAATATCCCTGTTTATGCCAATGTTTCCGCAAAAGCTGTCACTTCCGGCGCCGAGGAGAAAAAAATGTTAGTCGATCAAATTACGGGCGCGGTCGTGTGGGATTTGTCGGTCACGCAGATGATTGCTGCCGGCGCCACGAAGTTTTTTGAGATTGGTCCCGGGAATGTCTTGCAAGGCCTTATTAAACGCATCGATAAGAACGTCACGTGCGAGTGTATTGGAAAAACGGAGCAACTGGACATTTTTAGTTAATTTTTTGATTTTCATTTTTTAGGTAAATTCCTTTGAATCCCTTTTGTTCTTTGACAAATAAAATTGCGATTGTGACCGGTTCCTCGCGCGGTATTGGTAAAGCGATTGCGAAGTCTTTCCTTGAAGGAGGAGCATCGGTTGTCATCAATGGTCGATCGGAGGAAAATCTAAGAACAGCAGGAATAGAATTTACGGAATACGCGGATCGAATTCTTGCCATATCGGCCGATGTATCTCAAAGTGTAAACGTCGATACACTATTCAAAAAGACAATTGATCGGTTTGGCCGTGTGGATATTTTAGTCAATAATGCCGGCGATTATCGGAATAGCTTACTTGCGCGTATGGACGAAAAAGAATGGGATTCCGTGCTTGAAAATAACCTGAAAAGCGCGTATTTATGCGCGCGGTGGGCTGCACGGCAAATGATGAAGCAAAAATCGGGACGAATCATCAATATTTCCTCCGTGGTTGCTCTTGGTGGAAATCCGTTTCAGGCCAATTATGCGGCGTCCAAAGCGGGATTGGATGGCATGACCATGGCGCTTGCAAAAGAATTGGCGCCGTATTCCGTAACCGTCAATTCGGTTGCCCCGGGCTACATCATGACGGATATGACAAAAGATTTTCCGGAAGCGTTGGTGCAGGAAATTTTGAAATTTATTCCTTTGAACCGCGTTGGTACGGCAGATGAAGTGGCCTGTACAGTTCGTTTCTTGGCGTCCGCGGAGGCGGGTTACATGACGGGTCAAGTGATTCAAGTGGACGGTGGCAGAGTCATTCGATAGAAAAATATGAAGACTTTTTTAACTTAACCTTAGGAGAAAAAATGACAAAAGAAGAAATCACGAAAAAAGTGACAGAAATTATCGTCAAAAAACTTGGCGTAACCGAAGCGGAAGTAAAACCACAAGCATCTTATGTAGAAGATTTGGGTGCGGATTCGCTGGATCAGGTTGAACTAGTGATGGAGTTTGAGGACTCGTTCAGTCTTGGTGAAAAAATTCCGGAAGAAGAAGCTGCAAAATTAACGACGGTCGGATCGACGATCGATTATATGGTTGCGAAGCTCGGTAAATAGTTTTGTATGATAGGCTAAAGCGAAGATCAGTTCAACGCTTTAGCCTATTTTGTTTTGGCGAATTCAAAAGGAGATACTATGAAACGTAGAGTTGTGGTCACGGGCATGGGCGCTGTAACGCCAATCGGAAATACAGTCGAGAGTTTTTGGGCGGGTATTCTGGAAGGCCGCAATGGCGTTGAGAAGATCACGTTGTTTGATTCCTCCAAGCATGAAACGAAATTTGCGGCGGAGGTCAAAGATTTTGACGCATCACTATACGCGGACAAAAAGGAAGTTCGCCGCATGGATCGTTTTTGCCAATTTGCAGTAGCGGCTTCCAAAATGGCGATTGACGACGCCAAGTTGGACGTGCCACGTCTCGACGGAAATCGTATCGGATGCATCATAGGAAGTGGGATAGGTGGTTTTGCGACATTTGAGGAGCAGTTTGAAACGTATTTAGCCAAGGGTCCAGGTCGCGTAAGTCCTTTTTTTGTGCCGATGATGATTATCGATATTGCCGCCGGTCACGTTGCCATACAGCATGGACTCAAAGGTCCCAATTATGCTACCGTTTCGGCCTGCGCGACGGGCAGCCATGCGATTGGCGATGCCCTGATGCTGATCCAGCGTGGCGACGCCGATGCGATGGTGTGTGGTGGTACGGAAGCGCCGATTTGCCGGATGGGCGTCGCCGGATTTAATGCGTTGAAGGCGCTATCCACGCGCAACGACGATTATAAGACGGCCAGTCGACCTTTTGACAATTCTCGAAATGGTTTTGTTATTGGCGAAGGTGCGGGGATCGTCGTTTTAGAAGAACTGGAATACGCCATAAAACGCGGCGCAAAGATTTATGGAGAAGTGGTTGGTATGGGGTACTCGGACGACGCGTACCATATCACCGCACCGGCCGAGGGCGGAGAAGGCGCCTCGCGCGCGATGCAAATTGCACTCAAAGATGCAGGATGTAAACCTGAAGAAGTAGGGTACATCAACGCGCACGGTACGTCTACCCAACTCAATGATAAGAATGAATCGTCCGCCATTAAAACAGTGTTTGGCGATCATGCGTATAAGTTGCTCGTCAGTTCAACGAAATCCATGACCGGTCATCTACTTGGCGCGGCAGGTGGTATCGAATTTATTGCGACGACACTGGCGGTAAAAACGGGAAAAATTCCTCCGACTATTAATTATGAAACTCCGGATCCAGCATGCGACCTAAACTATGTGCCGAATAAGGCTGTTGAGCTTGAAGTAAAAATTGCGATCAGCAATACGTTTGGTTTTGGTGGGCACAATACGTGTCTGGCGGTAAAGCGTTACGAATGAACTTTTTAGGGCGGATCAAAAATTGGTTTTTTCCGCAGAATGCACCACTCACAAAGCAAGAGCGACGGGCGTTGGCCAGATTGAGACCGCTGTTAAATTATTCAATACAGGATCCAAAAATATTTGTTCAAGCCATGAAACATCGTTCTCATCTCAATATCAGTGACGAGCCGCATTATCAGTCTTATGAGAGGCTGGAATTTTTAGGCGACGCCGTCTTGAGTCTTGTTGCGGGTGAATATCTTTTTAGGAATAACATTCATGAAGACGAGGGTTATTTGACAAAAGCGAAATCGGTTTTGGTCAATAAAAAAACGCTTGCGCAGCGAGCGGAGTCCATGGGCCTTGGGGACATCATCATGATGAGCGATGGCGAAGATAAATCGGGAGGACGACTGCGGCCATCGATTCTATCCGATGTATTTGAATCGATCGTTGGAGCGCTGTATATCGATGGAGGTTATTCCGCCGCGGAAAATTTTATCGTGAAAAACCTGCTTTGCAGCTCGGATAAACTTTTGCGCGAGGAATTGAATACGAATTTCAAAGGTGATTTATTGGAATTTACACAGAGTCGTGATTTGGGCGTTCCCCAGTATATAGTAATCGATGCGGTGGGGCCTGAACATCAAAAGGAATTCACAATCGAAGTTAGAATCAAGGATAATCCTTATGGTCAGGGCCGGGGGACGACAAAAAAGGAGGCGGAGCAAAAGGCGGCGAGCGAAGCGCTTTCAAAAATAGTTTTAGAATTAAAAAATTAATACGAGGTGATAGTTTGAAAAAAATTTGTGTGGTAGGAACGGGCTATGTTGGACTTGTGTCCGGAGCTTGTTTGGCGGATTTTGGAAACCAGGTCATTTGCGCCGATATTGATCGCGACAAAATTGAAAAATTAGAGAAGGGAATCATTCCGATTTACGAGCCGGGTTTGTCTGAGGTTGTGGATCGCAATGTTCAAAAGAAGCGTCTTTCATTTTCCAATGATGTAGACACTTCCATTCGCGACTCGGAAGTCATATTCATCGCGGTCGGGACGCCGCCGGGCGTAAAAGGTGAAGCCGATCTAAGCATAGTTTTCAAGGTTGCTGAAAGTATTGCCAAAAATCTGAACGGCTATAAAGTTGTCGTAACAAAAAGTACTGTGCCCGCCGGAACCGGTGAGAAGGTGCGAAAAATATTAGCGGAGCATACCCCAAATGGTGTGGAGTTTGATGTCGTTTCAAATCCGGAGTTTTTGCGCGAGGGGTCTGCGGTTGCCGACTTTCTTCGCCCCGATCGTGTTGTAATAGGAAGTTCCAGTGATCGTGCTACGGAAGTCATGAAAGTGGTCTATCGGGCGCTTTATATCAACGAGACGCCCATGGTGGTGACTAACGTCGAAACATCCGAGATGATTAAGTATGCGTCCAATGCGTTTCTTGCAGTCAAAATTTCGTATATCAATGAAATTGCAAATATTTGCGAAAAAATTGGTGCGGATGTAAAAGTCGTTGCGAAGGCAATGGGTCTTGACGGACGCATCAGCCCGAAATTTTTGCATGCCGGAGGCGGTTACGGTGGCTCGTGTTTTCCTAAAGATACAATGGCGCTTGCGAGCACTGCGGCGCAAGTGGGTGTTCAAAACCTTGTTGTCAATGCGGCGATTCAGGCCAACGAGCATCAAAAGATGATGATGGTTGAAAAAATCAAGTCGATGGTCGGTGAACTCAAGGGTAAGACAATTGGTATTTTAGGAATCGCCTTTAAGCCAAATACCGACGATATTCGTGAAGCCACATCGTTGGTCATTATGGATGAAGTTGTAAAAGCCGGGGGAAAAATCAAAGCGTACGATCCGGTTGCCATGGACGCCGCAAAGAAATTTTATCCTCATATTGAATATTGCAATGACGCATTTGAGGTTGCCAAGGATGCCGACTGTCTTGTTATCGTGACGGAGTGGAATGAATTTCGTGAATTGGATTTAACAAAAATTAAGTCCCTTCTGAAAACCCCGAAACTTGTTGATTGCCGCAATATCTTTGTTCCGAGTGAAATGAAGAAAATGGGATTCGACTATAATAGTGTTGGACGTATTAATTAGAAAATAGAGGAATGTTTACGCATGAATTTAGAAGATAAAATAAAATCGAAAGAAGCGAAAATTGGGATTATAGGGCTTGGATACGTCGGACTACCTTTAGCGGTAGAATTTGCCTCCAAAGGGTTTCAAACCTTGGGTATTGACTTGGATGAACGTAAAGTTAAAAACGTCAATTCAGGTAAAAACTATATTGATGATATACCCAATGATCGTTTTGCAGCATGCCACGCTTCTGGGAAACTCAAGGCGGCGACGAACTATGATGACGTTAAGAGTCTCGATGTTCTTTATATTTGTGTGCCCACACCGTTTACGGACAACAAGGAACCGGATGTGTCGTTCATAGAGCATGCTAGTCAGGGAATTGCATCCGGTCTGCGCAAAGAACAGCTTGTAATTTTGAAGAGTACGACATATCCGGAAACAACAGAAAAAGTGACACAGCCAATTTTAGAAAAAACAGGATTAAAGGTTGGTTCTGATTTCTATTTAGCATTTTCGCCGGAACGTATTGATCCGGGGAACAAGAAATACACAACGTCCAATACGCCGGTCGTTGTAGGCGGGGTGACCAAGCGCTGCACCGAAATGGCTAGTCTTATAAACGCCCAGATTATTGATAAAGTTGTCACGGTTTCGAATCCACGCGTTGCGGAAATGACAAAACTGCTGGAGAATATCTTCCGTAGCGTAAATATTGCCTTGGTGAATGAACTCGCGCAGATGTGTGATCGAATGGGGGGGATTGACATGTGGGAAGTTGTCAACGCCGCATCGACGAAACCGTTTGGATATATGCCATTTTATCCGGGCCCTGGAATTGGCGGTCATTGTATTCTTATTGATCCGTACTACCTTTCCTGGAAGGCACGGGGTTATGATTTTCATACCAATTTTATTGAACTCGCTGCCGACGTCAATGAAAACATGCCCTACTACGCCTATTCGATGATCGTCGAGGCATTGGCGATTCAAGGTGTTGCCATGAAGAAAGCGAAGATTGTCGTTTTGGGTGCGGCATTTAAGAAAGACGTGGATGACACCCGACACTCGCCGTCCCTAAAGGTCATGGAAATCATGGTTCAACGTGGATTTGAAAATGTTGTATACAACGATCCACATGTCGACGAAGTTGAACTCGAAATAACGCGCCAGAAATTCAAATCACAGCCTATTACCGCCGAGCTGTTGAAGTCTGTTGATTTGGTTTTCATAGGGACGGATCATTCAAAATATGATTACCAAGACATTGTGAATAAGGCTCCGATTATAGTTGATACACGTAATGCCACAAAATATGTTACGCAAGGACGTGAGAAGATTATTCTTCTCGGTTCCGGAAAAAGAGTTTAAATGAAGGTATTCTGTATTGCCGGTGCGCGACCGAACTTCATGAAAATTGGTCCGATTCTGCGAGCTTTAAGAAAAGAAGGGATAGAATCGAAACTAATTCATACCGGACAACATTACGATGCCATTATGTCGGATGTCTTCTTCAAGGAGTTGGAAATTCCTACACCCGATATCAGTTTGAATGTCGGCTCCGGTAGCCACGCTAAGCAGACGGCGGATATCATGATCCGATACGAGGAGATTTTACAAAATGAAAAGCCCGATCTAACCCTTGTTGTTGGAGACGTCAATTCCACGCTTGCTTGTTCAATTGCTTCTGCAAAAATGAATATCCCCATTGCCCATGTCGAAGCGGGATTGCGGAGCTTTGACCGCGGCATGCCCGAGGAAGTTAATCGCCTCGTTACCGATGCTGTGTCACAGTATTTATTTACAACGGAAAAAAGTGGAACTGAAAATTTGTTACGCGAAGGAAAAACAGCCGATCAGATCTTCTTTGTGGGCAATGTCATGATTGATTCCCTCATTTCTGTATTGCCAAAAATTAATTCTGAGGTGTTACTGAAAAAGTTTGGGATGAATTCCAAGCAATTTGCCTTAATGACGTTGCATCGCCCATCGAATGTGGACGATAGGGAATCATTGATGCGAATTGCGGATTTATTAAAGTCCGTGCAAAGCAAAATTCGTGTCCTTTTCGCAGTTCATCCACGCACACGAGGCAATATCAAGAAATTTGGACTAGAGGATTTGTTTGAATTCCCCAATGTGATATTGACCGAACCCCTAGGGTACCTTGATTTTATCGGACTACTTCGCGAATCGAAGCTTGTTATAACCGATTCCGGGGGATTGCAAGAAGAGGCGGCATTCTTGAAGATACCTTGCCTCACAATGCGGGAAAATACCGAACGACCCGTGACAATAGAAATAGGGTCCAATACCTTAGTTGGCAGCAGCTCCAAAGACATTTTACCCTTGGTTGAAAGAGTACTAATCAACACGTATAAACAAGGAGAAATTCCACCCTTATGGGATGGGCGTGCGTCAGAACGCATTGTACAAACATTGAGGAATCTAAATTAATGACAAAAAAGTTGATATTTGGGCTGTTGATAACTCTCCATATCGGGGCTCAAACCGATGATTTAAAGAAGGAGGAGTTAAAGAAAAAAAAGGATGAACGCATTCAAGTAGCCGTAAATAAGAACAATGCTCTGGAATTCGCTATTGACCCCGATCATTATTATGTAGGTCCCGGTGATCAACTTCTGATATCAATTTGGGGCCAAGTAAATGAATCGGTTCCTGCCATAATCTCTCCGGAAGGAAAAATTCTTGTGCGTTCGGTTAAAGATGTTGATGTACGAGAACTTTCGTTGACTGAAGCCAAAAAAAGAATTAAAGACGAAATGAAAAACGTCTATCCCAATGCCGATATTTCAATAAATCTTATATCGCTTCGGTCTTTTCGAGTAAATGTTATTGGTGCAATAACCTTAGCCGGATCGATTGTAGTATCGGGCGCGGATCGAGTCTCGGATGCGATTCAGGCAGCGGGTGGAATTTCTGATCCTAACGCATCTTCCCAACGTAATATTCAGGTAAGACGAAAAAATGGCAGCATAGTTCGAGTTGATCTTGTAAAGAAAAGGAATATAGGAAGCCTGGATTCGGATCCTTTTCTAATGGATGGAGATGTCATTTATGTGGCAAGTGTTGAATCCAGGGTGTCGATATATGGTTCTGTGAATTTTCCAGGCACGTATGAATTTGTAAGGCAAGAGACTATTTGTGACATACTGGAATTGGCCGGTGGAATAAAAGCGGAGGCTGATTTAGAACACGCAGAGCTCGTGCGACTGAAAAGCGATACGGGCTGGGCTACAGAAGTTTTGCCAATAAGCTTGAGGAACGTAATTGCAAAGCGAAATGATCCTTCAGTAAATATACCATTGAAGGCATCGGATCGTATCTACGTGCGTGCCGTGCCAAGATTCCACCTCGTCGCCAATGTTGAAGTCGCGGGGGAAGTGAATTTTCCCGGTATATATCCAATTGAGGAAGAACAGACCCACCTGAGTCAGGTTGTGGAAAATGCGGGGGGTTTTACGGAACGTGTATCGTTAGATAAAATAACCGTTTACCGTAATGTCCAACTGGAAGGTGAAGATGCTGAATTTGAGAGGCTAAAACTTGTTCCGGCATCGGAACAAACCGAGATTGAAAGCTCGTACTTAAAGGCGAAAATGAGGCAACGGCGCATTGTTGTACAAACTGATTTCAAGAAATTATTTGAACGGGGAAAAGTAAATAGCAAATACGACATTCTACTGAAACGCGGAGATTATGTTGATGTCGCTTCAATTAAGAAGACCATAAATATTGTTGGTGGCGTGACTTTTCCCGGGATAATGGATTGGGAACCAGGCAAAAGTTACTCCCATTATGTGGCCAAAGCAGGTGGATTTTCTAAAAATGCAAAAACGGGCGATGTCCAGATTATTAAAGCGACTACGCAGAGTTGGGTAGATGCTACGAATTCAACTCAAATTGAAGACGGTGATGTCGTCTTCATTCCGGAAAAAAAACCGTTTGACGGATGGAAGAAATTTACAGAAACAATCACTCTCATTGGCCAGCTGGCCGCTATTACTTCTACGATTATCCTGATCTACTTTACCGTCAATCCCAGAAAAGGGAATTGACGGTGTACGAATGAGAATTGTGTTTATGGGTACGGCAGGATTTGCAGTCCCCACGTTGGATGCTATTTCAATGACAACGCACGAAATCCTGTTAGTCGTAACACGGCCGGACAGGCCTCGAGGGCGCGGGCAAAACGTATCATTTACGCCTGTGAAACAGCATGCAGTATTAAAAAACTATCCGATATTACAGCCGGAAGACCTAAAGGATGAAAATTTTCTACAACGCTTGATAGCGATTAAGCCGGATCTATGTGTCGTTGTAGCGTATCGCATTTTACCTCCTGAAATTTTTGGAATTCCTAAATTGGGTTCGGTTAATTTGCATGCATCCTTATTGCCAAAATATCGCGGTGCAGCTCCCATCAATTGGGCCATTATTCGTGGCGAGAAGGAAACCGGCGTAACCACATTTTTCATCCAAGAGAAAGTAGATACTGGAAACGTGATACTGCAAAAGCAAACCGCTATTGGCGAAGATGAAAATGCAGGTGAAGTTCACGATCGATTGGCTGCCATGGGCGCTGCAGCGATGGTTGAGACCCTTACGGTAATCTCGGAAAATCGTGTAGTGCTTTTGAGGCAAGACGAGGCGCTGTCCACAACTGCGCCGAAAATTTTTAAAGCAACCTGCAAGATCAATTGGAATCAAACAGCTGAGGAAATAAGAAATTTTGTTCGTGGACTATCACCCCAACCAGGGGCATGGTGTGAATTGGGCGAAGAAGTATATAAAATTTATCGTGTCCAAGTATTGTCGGTAACCAACGGGGAACCCGGCTCCTTTGTTGAAATTGAAAAAGGAAAACGACTGGGAGTAATCGCCGGAGATAGAAAAATTATTGAAATATTAGAATTGCAACCGCCTTCAAAAAGGCGGATGACGGCAAGCGAATTTTTACGAGGGTACAAGTTTGGAATTAAGTAGTAAGAAACTAAAAATTGTATGGTTTTCAGAAATCAAATGGGATTATCTGAAAACTCGCAAACAGCACATTATTGAGAATTTTCCTAAGAATTGGGAAATCCTGTTTATTGAAAACTTTGTTTTGGGAAAGCCAAATCGATTCAAGCCAGAGAGATTTGGCAATGTGACAAGACTAACAATTCCATTTTATAAGGCAACGCAATTCGGATTTATCAATCGACTTCAAGGATTTCGAGTTGTTCAAATTGTTATGGAATTGTTCGTAAGGGCGTGGGTACATATAGCATGCCACCTCACAGGGTTTTCTTCTCCCCAGCGTATTATTGCCACATCTAATGTGTATTTTGCGGACGTCATAAAGAAAATGGGTAGACGGCTTGTCTATTATGATTGCAATGACTATCCAATGGGTTTTTCAACGACGTTGCCATTTGTTGAATCCTATTTTGAGAAGACGTGCAGACTCGCAAATGTTGTTACCAGTGTTTCGACGCGCCTTATGCAAGAGGTTCATCGATATCGCACGAATTCTACGCATGTCGTAGGGAACGGTGTAGATTACGAGTTGTTCGCTAATTTAGTGAGTGCAGCTCGTCCTGCTGATATGGAAAATATTCCGAAGCCGATCCTCATGTTCACGGGCGCTCTAACGGAGTGGTTTAACACTGAGCTGATAGAAAAGATAGCAACAGCCATTCCTGAATCCAATATTGTACTCGTTGGACCGATTAAACATAGGCCTGTTCGTGAAGCCTTGATAAGGCTACATCAGTCTCACAAGATTTTTCTCCTAGGTGAAAAGCTCCATTCAGATTTGCCAAAGTACATTCAGTGTGCTGATGTGTGTATTCTACCGGGAACAATCAGCAAACGCACACTGGGTGCAAACCCAAACACGCTTTATGAATACTTAGCCTGTGGAAAGCCAATTGTAACGAGAAATTTCTCAGAGGAGATTAACATGCTAAAAGACGACGTCTGGGTTGCTGATACGGAGGAGGATTTTGTATTTTCCATTCAAGTAGCCCTTAAGAATCCTCCAGATTCAAAACGGCTTCAAGCCATTGCAAAAAAGTCTGATTGGAAAATTAAGTCATCGCAAATTGCAGGAATTCTTTCACATAAATACGCTGAGACCCAGATTCAATAATGAATAATGCGTTCAATAAACTGCACCTCTCCCTATTTCTCTTGTTAGTTGCTGTGTTAGTATTATTTACAGGCGGGCGAATCGCTTCGAGTGATGAGACAGCCTTTTTTCTCGAGACTCAGAGTCTTGTCGAGCAAGGAACATTAGCGGTTCCAAGTGGTATCGTTAATAACGTGCAAGAGGGCATAGATGGAAAATTCTATGTTGGCGGAGGAATCGGATACACGTTAATCTCCGTTCCATTCTATGTACTTGGGAAGATTGTAATCGGCATTTTTCCGATCCCTGAGCAGTTTCAAGTCTTTATCTTGAAAGGCGCATTTTCGCTGACAAATGTATTTGTATGCGCCAGCCTGGGTATACTGTTCTTTGCATTTTGCAACCATCTAAGAATCAATTCACGCATAAGCCTTTTCTTAACCTTGGCGTTGATTTTTTCTACTAATCTTTTCGTATATGCAAAATCTTCGATGCGCGAACCGATGCTGACATTATGTCTTCTTGGGGCTATTTATGCGCTCACTAGATTTCGTGATCAACATGACAAAGGCCGACTACATGTGGCTGGTATCTGCCTTGCGATGCTCTTGATGACAAAAATATCCTTTGTCATCATCCTCCCGATTTTTGGCATTTATTTTATTCTGATCTTTTGCCAATGGCCTATTGGTTCTTCGACCTCAATCATAAAGTTTTTTCATCTAAACTTGTTTTGGAGATCCTCAGCAATCCTTATCGGATGGATAGTGTTCGGCTTGACCGTTGTGTTTTTGTGTAACTATTTGTCGTTTGGGAATATTCTTTCGACGGGCTACGCGCGTATGGATAATCCATTTTCGAACTCAATCTGGGTAGGAATTTACGGTCTTCTTTCTAGCTCGGGAAAAAGTATCTTTATTTATGCGCCGATAACCCTTCTTGTGTTTTGGGGGTTTTCCAAATTTTACGATTCCCATCCGCTCGAGGCTTGGTTCTTTATTAGTCTCGTTGTGCTTTTCATTGTCTTTCACGCGAAGTTCATCGCTTGGGCTGGAGATGGTTCGTGGGGCCCACGTTACCTAATACCTATTCTTCCTTTGTGCATCATAATGAGCGCGGGATGGGTTCAACATGTCTGGGACCATCATTTGAAGAGAATAGCTATTATTACTCTTGTACTCTTGGGAACGATGGTACAGTTTGGCGGAAACTCGGTGTTTTATGGAAGCTATTTGCGGCATATAAAGGAATTTCCGTATACAAAAGCCTTCAATGACCCTGAATTTCTATATCGTAGCCACTTTGTCCCAAATTATTCACCCGCGATCGGGCATTGGGAGTTGTTTTTTTTATCGCTGGAAAAGCACGCGAACGGTGAGATAGGCATTCTTAAGATTGGGAATTCAGAAAATAGAATTCCCCTTGCGGATAGTGAACATGACAAGTTGATATATCTGATTGACTACTGGTTTATGTATTTGCACTATGCGGGTGTTAACTTGATATGGATCTTGATTGCGTTAGCTCTGAATATTGGATTGCTCCTGTTCTTCGGATGGCGACTTAAAAGGGAATTACTTACACTTGAGGCGGCGAGATGAATCGGATATTGATTATTATTCCTGCATTTAATGAGGAGGGAAACATTGCGCGTACGGTTCTTGAAGTTTTTAAGATTAAAAATGAAATTTCGAATACACGGATTGACGTTTTGGTAATAAATGATGCTTCGCGTGATAACACATACATGGAGGCAAAGTCAACCGGCGCCATGGTCATCGATCTGCCGTTTAATTTGGGTATTGGTGGCGCGGTTCAAACTGGCTTTAAATTTGCGTTGGATAAGAATTACAATATCGCAGTTCAAGTTGACGGAGATGGGCAGCACGATCCCAATTTTGTGCCGGAACTCATAAAGCCGATTATTGAGGGAAATTGCGATATGTCGATCGGATCTCGTTTCCTTGTTGCGGACAAGGTGGGTTTTCAATCTACATTTATGCGTCGTTTAGGCATTCGGATTTTTCAGCAGGTTAATTCTTGGATAATTGGTCAACGGATCACGGACAATACATCCGGCTTTCGCGCTTACAGTCAGAAGGTAATCTCTCATTGTGCGCTTGATTATCCTTCGGACTATCCGGAGCCTGAAACGGTAATTGAGCTTGGATTAAGAGGCTATCACATTGTTGAGATACCGGTCGTCATGCGACAACGTTTAGCCGGAAAGTCCTCGATTAGCTCCATGGCATCGTTGTATTATATGGTCAAGGTACTCCTTGCAATTTTCATAAATCTATTTAAGAAAAGATAAGGCCATGACACCCGAAACTTATCGAATTCAAATTGTGTCAATTCTGGGAAGTGTATTTCTCATTGTCTTTATTATTGAATTGATTCGCCGGCGCAAGCTAAAAGAGAAGTATGCCATCCTGTGGCTGCTTGCGGGACTTGCTATCATTATTTTCTCCATTTGGCGAGATTTATTGGATATTCTTGCGTTTTCGCTTGGTGTAGCCTATGCGCCCGCGTTACTTTTTCTTATTGCAATAGTGTTTGGCGTAGTAATCATGATCCATTTCTCCGTAGTTATATCGGATTTGACTGAAAAAGTAAAATTTCTGGCACAGGAAATTGCGCTGCAGAAACAAGAATTAGAAAATCTTAGAAAGAATGAAGCAGAATCCGATCCAAAAAAGGCGTGAATTTATTTAAGAAACCGCTATATTCGCAACCTATAGCCTCTTTCAGTTGAGACAACGGCAAAGTAATTACGTATATTTAACTTAAGGATTTCGGTGGAAGACGAATTATTACGCATTCGGCGCGAAAAATTAGACAAACTGCGTGAACTTGGGATCGAACCTTTTCCCTATAAGTTTTCTCGTGAATTCATGTCTAAGGAACTGCTGGAGAGATTTGATGAGCTTGGTGTAAAGGATGATTCCTTACTCAACGATCCAGGGGTTCGAAGGGTTAGCGTCTGCGGCCGTATTATGTCCATGCGAAGCAAAGGTAAAACCGCCTTTGCTCACATCATGGATCCCCAGGGAAAAATTCAAATATATATTCGTAAAGATATTCTTGGCGAAACCATATACGATGCTTTTAGCAAATATATGGATCATGGTGATTTTATTGGAGTAAAAGGTGTGTTGTTCAAAACACATTCCGGTGAAATGACGATTAAGGCCGAAGAAGTTACATTGCTTAGTAAATCCATGCGGCCGCTGCCCATGGGAAAAGAAAAAGTGAATGCCGATGGATCGGTTGAACGCTTTAGTGCCATGGAGGATATTGAGTTGCGCTATCGCCAGCGATCGGCCGACTTAATTTTGAGACCTGAAGTTCGTGACGTCTTTGAGAAACGCTCACGAATAATTACCGAGATACGTCGTTTTTTGGATAATCACGGTTATCTTGAAGTGGAGACACCCATTTTGCAGCCACTTTATGGCGGTGCGTCGGCAAGGCCTTTTGTCACACATCATAATGCGTTGGATATAAAACTGTATATGCGCATAGCTCTGGAATTATATTTGAAACGCCTTATCGTCGGAGGGATTGATCGGGTTTATGAAATTTCAAAAATATTCCGGAATGAAGGAATGGATCGGACCCACAATCCCGAATTCACAATGCTCGAATTTTACGCGTCTTATTTAGATTTTTATGATTTGATGAATTTTACGGAATCGATGTTATCAAGCGTCTGTAAATCGGTAAATGGCTTGGACACGATTGATACCATGGGACACAAGATTTCTTTTGCCGCACCGTACGAACGTTTATCCATGTTTGATGCAATTAAGAAATATGCAGGGGTAGATGTTACTGATATGTCGGAAGAACAATTGCGTCAGGCATGCCAAGGCATGGATATTCATACGGAAAAGTCCATGGACCGGGGCAAGTTGATCGATGAGATTTTCAGCGCTAAAGTGCAGGAAAAGCTGATTCAACCTGTTTTCATCACCGAGCAGCCGATTGAAATTTCTCCTCTTGCGAAAAAACATCGGGAGAAAAAGGGAGTTGTTGAGCGATTTGAATTGTTCATTCTGGGTGCAGAAGTGGCGAATGCCTTTAGCGAGCTCAATGATCCGATTGATCAGCGCGAGCGATTTGAAGCCCAGATGGGTTTGAGGGCTCGTGGAGATGATGAGGCGCAAGTATTGGACGAAGACTTCCTTCAGGCGCTCGAGTACGGCATGCCACCGACCGCAGGCGAAGGAATTGGCATTGACCGTTTGGTCATGATGCTTACCGGACAGGACTCTATTCGTGATGTTTTATTCTTTCCTACTATGCGCCCCGAATAGGATGGCCCTATTAAAACAAATTGCTTTTGTAATTTTCGAGTTCTTCCTACTCGATAAACTGGGTAAACGAACCATTTCATTTTTTGTTGGACTTGGTGAATCGTCCATCTTGTTATTTCACGCCGTTCGAAATCTCAAATACGCAAGGCGTGATCGCCGCTTGATCGTGGAACAACTTTATGCGGTGGGAGTTAATTCAATCCCACTTGTCGCCATCACCTCTATATTTGCGGGTATGGTGTCTGCGATTCAGGCCGGATACCAATTGAACGGCCTTGCATCTCCCAATTTACTGCTGGGTTCCGCTACATCCCGTGCCATTGTAATTGAATTGAGTCCGGTAATGACCGGATTTGTTTTGTCCGGGCGCTTTGCCGCGTCCATTGCTGCAGAGATCGGTACGATGAAGGTGACAGAACAAATTGACGCATTGGAAATGATCGCTATTGATCCAATCCGATACCTCGTGACGCCCCGACTCATTGCCGGCATTGTGATGATGCCCGTACTGATTATTTTTTCCGATCTAATTGCGATCATGGGCTCCATGTTTTTGGGTTTCACGACGATGGATGTGTCCCCACAAGCCTTTCTGACCAGCGTCCAAAAATTCATGGGACTCACC
>JANNSF010000144.1:0-13024 GCA_031402315.1 bacterium
CTTATGATAATAAAACCAAAAATGAAGGCCATCTTGCCGCTCTCGATCGAATCCAGACCCAGGGATGGGCCTATTGTACGCTCTTCAATCACATGGACCGGCGCCGGAAGAGAACCCGCACGAAGTGCAATGGCGAGGGCTTTGGCTTCCGTCAAATCTTCCATGCCGGTGATCTGAGTATTGCCTCCCGAAATCTTTTCCTGAATGTTCGGAGCGGACTGAACCTTGTTATCCAGTACAACAGCAATACGTTTATTCACATTTGCTCCGGTGACGATAGCCCACCTCTTTGCTCCTTCGGGAGTCATTTTGAGAGTTACGATGGCACGTCCGGCCATTCCGGGATCCATCCCTTGATAGATATCTTGTTTAGCTTCCGTCACCACGGCTCCGGATAATTCCGCTTCTTTTTTTACCGCATAAACTCCATAGTAGCCGGGATGAACTTCTTTGTTACTGAAAATCACATCATTCGATTGACCGATGGCGTTTTGAACGCCCGGTTTAATTTTATAGCGGTCACCCACCTTATAAAGCAACATGTTTTTTAGGTAATCCAAATCGGCGGCGGTCACATAAAAATCATACCCGGTCTGACCAAGCGGTTGACCGATCAAGTGTTTTGTAAACGGTTTGTTAGCGCTCTTGATTGCATTCGAATCTGTTTTTGCGGTATCCGATGTCGGCTTTTGCAATTCGGCCGATAAGCCGGTGGCTTCTTCTTTTACCGTCGTATCCTTTGCAACTGCCTTATTGCCCGTGGCGGCCGATGTACCTGAAATCAAAGAATCTACTTTTGAAAAATACGCATCAAGCCTTTCGAAAATATTTCCGGCATCCTGAGGATCCTTAACAAGCTTAAATTCCAATAACGCGGTCTGCTGAATCAGATTCTTAGCCTGCGCAGGATCTTCAACACCCGGCAATTCCACGACGATTCGATGTTCACCCTGCTTCTGAATGGTCGGTTCGCTCACACCGAATTGATCGACACGGTTACGGATAATCTGTTGCGCACGATCGACGGCGTCTTTGGACTGCTCGTCCAGGAACTTGACGACACCCGAATTATCTTTATGCTTATCGCCCCAATAATTGACCATAGGTAATTTTGATGACTCAAATTCCCTCTGAAGGTGAGTCGAAAAGTTCACGTCTTGATCATGGCGGTAGTTTTCGGCTGCTTTTTCAAATGCTTTTGTAAATTCCGCATCTTTATTGCGAACAAAATTCTCAAAAAGCGTGACCACATCCGATTCGAGAACCAAATGAATTCCACCTTTCAAATCCAAGCCCAGATTAATTGATTTGGACTGAAGTGTATTCAGATTTTGGTTTCCCTCGGCCGTTTTACGCAATTCTGTTTTGTCCGCATCGTTTAAGCCGTAAAACTTAAAAGTCGGATACAACGCATACGCTGACATTGCCGATACGATCAAAATAAAAGCAAGCCGTACGTTTTTGTTCTTCATCATTGTCGTTCATTTCTCCCGGTCTATATTTATTAAATTAATTATTGCGACTTTTCTCAAAATTTCAAAAAAAGCGGGCTAATATATTGGATGACCCCAATAATGTCAAGGATTTATGAGAATTAGCAGATTTAATTTTTACATCGTGTATTTCAATAACGCGGGGTACCTGAGCTGTCGGTCGATTGATACGCTTTTAGCCAATTCCAATCCCAAAGTGTAATTTTTCCATCCCCGCCGGAGGTCACAACCCAGTGGTTTTTTACGCTAAGTCCCCAAATACCCCGTTGATGCGCCTTTTTGATTTCCTTTAGTTTGGAGTAGTCTTTGGAATTCCAAAGTGTCAGGTCGCCTTCATCGTCTCCGCTAATAAAATAGCGTCCACTGTCGGCCATGGCAATTTCTTTGATTTCGCCATCGTATGAAAAAATGGCTTCCGGCTTATTATTGTCGCGATTCCAAATGTGAAGAGCGTCCGCACTTCCGGTTATGATTCGTCGATCGTCTTCACTCATGATACAAGCATTGATAGCGTCCGCCTGTGAATAGGTGCGGGTATCGTGCCCTTGGGCAATATCCCAAACAAGGGCCTTTTTGTCCCACCCGACACTTACAAAAACGTTAGGATCCTTTGTCCAAACCGCATCGCTCACCGCATCGTAATGACCGTAGGGCGAAGTGACTTCGATCGGGTGACCCGACAGGAACTTAATTTGTTTTCCCGTTTCAACGTCGTAAAGAGTCAAATGATAATGATTGGCAACCAGAATTTGTTTCCCGTCGGGGCTAAATTTTGCCCATTGCACATCGTTCGTTATGCCTTTGACGCCCCACCTTTCCGCATGGGTCGCCAACTCATACAGTACGATTTGCCCCGTGTTCTTGGTATTATCACTACCTGTTGCAAAAAAATATTTGTTGTCCGGCGAAAATCCAACACACAAGACGGCGTCCGGCTGCGTGTCGGAAATCCATGTCGGCTCGCCCGTTGCACTCTTTAGAATTTTAATTCGCTTGTTCTCACCCCCGGCAATAATTAACTGCCCATCCTCGCTAATATCGACACTATTTACGATTTGACCATCACCGATATCGTACGATTTTGGTTCCACCGTTTTACGTCCGGTGTTGGAACTTTGACACGACGCGAGTAAAAAAATGAAAGGCACAACAAAATTTTTCATGATCACCACCAATAAAATTAAAATACTTTTTGGAAAACATATCAAGATTCATCTATATTATCAAGTCTACATACATACAGTCTATTAAATTCGGTCCGGGAGTAATACATGGCGGTGAAGAAAAAAACGGCTAAAAAGCCAAAAAGTAAAATTGCAAAAAGAATTCCGACTACAAGGAAAAAAGCTGCACCAAAGCGCGCAAAGAGCATCCGGAAAAGCCCGGCCGCAAAACCGGCTTCCTTCACCAGTATTAATATGCCTCAGGTTGAAAATCTCTTGTCGGAGTTGGAATACGGTGAGGGGCTTGCGGAGTTTTTTGATATTATCTATTCCGAAAAAATAATCACTCAGGTTCAGCTTCCCTTTTTCAAAATGCTTGTAGATAAGTACAAAATAACGTCCGCCTGCGATCTTGCGTGCCGCACAGGTCAAACACTCCAATTGCTTCATAAACTTGGAGTTAAGAAGCTTACCGGCGTGGACGTGAGTCCGGCTATGGTCGAGCGTGCATCGAAAAAGGTAAAGACCGCCAATTTCTTTTTGTCTGAATTGTTTCTTGCACCCCAGACCGTTGAAGGTCAAAAGTTTGATTTTGTTTTTTGTACCAAAGATTCCCTGCCAATGGTACTGGACGATGAGGCCTTGTTTAATTTTTTCTCCAATGTGAAAAACTTGCTCAACGAGGGTGGTGTTTTTGTTGCGGAACTTTGGAACTATGAGAAAATATGGCGAAATAAGGAGCGATTTATGCCGGTCATGGATCGCGGTGAAAAATCGCCGCGCATATTTTTTATTGAAAATGATTTCCACAATGAACTATTGGTGCGCAATATGATTCGTATCGAAAAGAACTCGCAAGAATGGTATATGCGGCCTCTTTCGATTCCTGCACGCCCTATAACACGTAATGAGCTCGACTTTTTTGCGACGGAAAATCAATTTTCTAAATGGGGATTTCTTGGTTCTTATGCCGGAACTCCGTATAGTTCCACCGAGTCACCCTACTGTGTTTTGCTTGCTTTAAAATAGTTTTTCGGCGCGTTCGTCTAACGGTTAGGACATAGCCCTCTCAAGGCTGAAATACGGGTTCGATCCCCGTACGCGCTACCACACGAGACTGCAAATTTCTATTTAAGAATTAAATCCAAAAAATTCAGTTCCGGCAAATAGCCGGCGATCTTCCGGCGAGAGTTGTTTCTCGACGGCCTCCCGAATATGAGTCATCTTGAATTCCGGATGCTTCTCGGAACAAACCGTGACAAAATCCTTCACCCAACGTGAGCAGCCTTCCACGTCTTCCGTCGTCAATTGCATGGGCTTAATCATTGAGATATTACCCTTTTGACTTACCAGGAAAAAACCCAAGTTAGGCCACGTGTTGACCAGCCCCAATTGGCAACGACGAAAATAATTGCCCGCCTTTGCTTCCCCGATAATTTTGGATGCCATCATGGATACACATTCAAGTACTTTTATGATGGGTTCCGCCGGAAATTCAGTCCCCTTTTTATCTGAAGTGATCGATCTTGGTTTTTCCGCTTCAGTGGGCTTGTCCTCGGATTTTAGTTTTGCGATCTCACGTGTTGAATCACTGCGGAGGCTCTTCGTTGATGCGTCAAATGTGATAAATTGCTGCGCGATTTCAAACGTGCCGTCGTCCCACCCCAGCATGATATCCATCGCCTCGTCATCATCCTTGTTATCAAGCGATGCCTGCAGCAACTCGCCTTTGCGATATTTGAAGACGCCTTGATGCACTCCATTTTTCAAGATCAATTCACCGGTGAGAGAATTCGCTTCACAAAATGCAATGATGTCAATGAGAGCCTTGTCTTTCAAATGGCCAACCGGGCGGACCGGGGTCGCTTGAAGTTGCTTTTCAATGAGGTGTCCATGTGGCTTTGGCGTCGATTCCGATTGCCTCGATTGTGCCCTTGACATAACTAACAATACCCGGGCTAAGACTTCTTTAATTCGAATCGGTTTTGAAATGTAGTCCTCGGCCCCAAGCTGCAGGCCTTCCGTAATGTGGTCATTATCCGTCGCAGCGGTCAAAAAGATGAAGGGAATATTCTTGTAATACTCATCGCTCTTTACGCTTTGAAGGAGCTGAAATCCATTCATTTTTGGCATGAAGACATCGCTGATGACCAGGTCAATGGTTTTCTCCTGAATTATTTTCAGCGCTTCAAACCCGTTTTCAGCCTGCTCAATTTTGAAGCCGCTCTGTTGAAGGGCCATGGAACAAATGAGTCGAATACTCTCTTCATCGTCGACAATTAGAATTGTGCCTTTGGTAGTCATCTCAATTCTCAAATTTCATCGATAGACGTAAGGAGTTTATGGATTCATCGATTAAGTTCAACG
The DNA here is from genome assembly GCA_031402315.1 of bacterium. Classification (GTDB taxonomy): domain Bacteria; phylum CLD3; class CLD3; order SB21; family SB21; genus JANNSF01. The sequence goes on from JANNSF010000144.1 coordinate 5,024, forward strand.
CATCGTACACTCTGGCAAGTTGGCGATTGGCCACGCTATTTTCTGGATCTCGTTGGAGAACAGCACGAATGCACGCCAAAGCATCTTGGTGCAGTTCAAAATTTAAGCAGATTTGTGTTTTGAGCAAAAGATATGAGATGCCGACCGTATCTTTTCCCAGAACATCATTCAGGAAATTTATGTCGTTGCGAAAATTTATAATTTCATTCCTACCCAATACCCTGAACCAAGCCAAATTTTCAGTCTCATCCCCAATCTGCCAGTAGTACTTTCTTCCCGACTCGATCTGCTTACTATCCAGAGAATATTTACGGCCTTGCACTTTGACTTCTTTTGCGAAGTCATTCTCATAACATCGAAGAAATAGCTGGAAGCTCTCCTTATGCGAGGCTGTTTCCCACGTTAACCATTCCGGCGATTCCAAAAGCGCCGTATTTCTTGGTGACTTCAAATCGACGTCTACAACCGACGAACCGCGACTTACACCTTCATTCACCCTTCGTTTAGCCCACACCAATAGCGATTCTCCGGATTCAAATATTTTCCGAAGCCGATTTTCCTTTCCATTTGGCTTTAGTCTGAATGAAGAAGTCACTTCCCGAATGATTCCATTTTCTTCCAATATTCGAACCGATGAATTTTTCCCAATGAGAATGGAGTCCCGGTCCGTGATAGAACTACCCACAAACAGTTTTCTGCCTTGGCAGGATACCTTATTACTGAAATCAAGAATTACGGCAGAATATGTGCCTTGACCATGAATCGCGCTCGATAAAAGAAGAGAAAAGAGATATTTTATTAAGCCCCGCATACTGAATTCCTAATAATTTATCAAAAATATTGAAATTACTAACACAATACAAATTCTTTATTTGGATGGCGGGATAAGCTGACCGCACTGATGGCAATAGTCTGGCTCCTAAGGCAAGCCGATAAAAATAAAAATATCAAAATTTTCACGGTCATCCCACTTTCTTTAGTTTTTACAACAGCAGCTATTTCATGGCGAATTTTTCTGGAAAACCGGTCACGTTCATGGTAGTCCTGCCAATTACAACTTCGAATTCGCGCAACTCTTTATCCACACTTTCAACGTGACTCAAATAACGTTTGGTCAAGAAATGAACCCTTTGATTGGTCGAACTTCTCCAAAGTCGATTGCAGGACAACTCGCGCACATACTCGCCATCAACAAGAATATCCAATTGTGAAAGCAATTCACGCATGGCCAGACCGTTACGACCAATTTCCTCTATCGTAAGCCCGGAATAGCTCATGACACTCAGCCCGGCGTTTTGAAACATTTTAGCAACCTCAGCTAGTCTATTCGCCTGGGAAAAAGGCTCTCCGCCGCTGAACGTAACGCCTTCAATCTCCGAGAACTCCTTCGTATTTTTTTTTATCCATTGAAATAATTCAGTCGAACTCATCTTCCAATCCGAGCCAAAACTTAGGAATTCAGGGTTCCAACAACCAGCACACCTTTTGGAACAGCCCTGAACCCAAATCACCGCTCGATTCCCGGGACCATTGACATCGGATGCAAACACAATTTTTGATAGTTCAATCACCACTAAATGTAATAAAAAAAGCCCGGAAAATACATCCCGGGCTTTTTAATAACATCGTACGTTGATTCGAATTATTCTAACAAACCGCGTCCCAATTTATTGACGCGCCCTTCTTTTTTTAGCTCCTCATAAATCGTGTCCAAAATGCCATTGATAAAACGACTGCTTTTCTCCGTACTGTAACGTTTTCCGATTTCAATCATTTCATTGATCGAGACTTTTGGGGGAATATCATCAAAATATAGAATTTCACAGATGGCCATTCGCATCAAAATTCGATCGATAATTGCGATCCTGTCGAACTCCCAATTCTTTGCGCGACTTTCGATGATTTTGTCAATGGCCTCCGAATGCTGAATAGATTGAATCGCTAAACTTCTGACAAATTTATCGGTAACTTCTGCAAAATTAACACATAACTCGTCTAAAATCGTATGGATATTATTACGGGACATTTCATAGGCGTATACGACCATCAAAGCGGCCTCGCGGGCTTCGCGACGGCTTTTTCGAGGCTCTTTGCCTCCGGTTTTGTAGTCATCACCAAAAAGAAACTGCATTATTTCCAAAGATCAAAAATTAAGTAACAAAATATTATATTCTTCTAGCTTAGTACGCTTCGGGCAATGACTACACGTTGAATTTCAGAAGTGCCTTCGTAGATTTCAGTTATCTTAGCATCCCGCATAAGTCGTTCAACAGGATATTCTTTGGTGTAACCATAGCCGCCGTGAATCTGGACGGCCTGCGTGGTCACCCACATAGCGGTCTCCGACGCAAAGAGTTTTGCCATGGCGGCCTCCTTACCAAACGGCTGCCCGTTGTCTTTCAGCCAACACGCCCTGAACAGAAGCATTTTGGCGGCATCAATGCGCATGGCCATGTCGGCGAACTTGAATTCTGTTGCCTGAAATTTTGAAATCGAAGAACCAAATTGTTCACGCACCTTGGAATAGCTGATCGACTGGTCAAGTGCAGCCTCCGCGATACCAACCGCTTGCGCCGCGATTCCAATGCGTCCCCCGTCCAAGGTCTCCATGGCGATTTTAAAACCTTTTCCTACTTCACCCAAAAGATTTTCTTTGGGCACTTTACAATTTTCAAAAATAAGCTCGGTTGTATCAGAAGCTCGAATCCCCAGCTTGTTTTCTTTTTTTCCAACCTTGAATCCCGGAAACTTCTTGTCTACGATAAAAGCGCTGATACCTTTTGTTTTGTGGGATTTGTCCGTTCGAAAAAAGCAAACAACATAGTCGGAGCGCAAACCGCTTGTAACCCACATTTTTGTTCCATTGACAAGATAATGATCGCCTTTGTCTTCGGCGAAACACTGAAGACCTGCGGCGTCGCTGCCCGAAACGGATTCGGACAACGAATAAGCTCCCAAAGCTGTTCCGGTAGCCATGGGACGAAGATATTTTTCTTTGTGAGCATCGGTACCGTATTTTTCAATATTAAAGCACACGAGAGAATTGTTGACGGAACAAATGACGCCTGCCGAGGAGTCTCCCTTTGACAATTCAATAATAGAAAGTGCATACGAGATCGAATCAAGCCCTGTGCCTCCCCACTTCTCGTTGACCATCATTCCTAAAAAACCAAGTTCTCCAAGCTGACGAATAACGCTTACCGGCATGTCCTGCTTTTCATCGCGCTCTCCCGCAAAGGGGGCCAGATGCTCTTTCGCAAAATCGCGAGCGGTGGTGCGAATCATTTCCTGCTCTTCGGAAAACTTAAAATCCATGTTAAACAATCCTTAAATTTTGATTAATCAGTCATGACCCGCGAAATGTAGATAAGCGAGCAATCATTAGCAAGATTTTTTGGGAAGCCTACGATATAAGGCGAGGAATCTTTACGGTCACCGTGGTTCCATGACCCAGGGCGCTTTGAATATCGATTGTGCCCCCGTGAAGTTTTGCAATCATCCTGCAAATCGGAAGGCCGAGACCGCTGCCGCCGGTTTCGCGAGATCGATCTTTGTGAACACGGTAAAATCGTTCATATATTTTCGGCAGCTCCTCTTGCGAAATGCCCGCACCCTCATCTCTAATAAAAATTGTTGCGAAATCATGATCGGCTGAAATTCCGGCATAGATCGTTGAATTTTCGGGCGAAAATTTTGAAGCGTTAGAAATCAGATTCATGATCAATTGAGTCAGCAAATTGGTGTCGCCTTGGATTTCGACGCTCTCATTGAATACCGTCTTCAAAGTCTGTTTTTTTTGAGCGCATATATGCACCGCCTCATCGACGCAAGAAAGACAAACAGACATAAGCGAGACTCTTTCAAGGCGACCTTGAAGAACGTTGGCGTCCGCTTTCGCCAGCATAAGCAAGTCGTCGACAATACGTATCACTCGGACGGTCTCTTCGAGCAATTCAGAAAGAATTTCAGAATATTGCTGTGACGTTCGCTCTCTTGACAGCCCAACTTCTATGTTGCCACGCAAAATCGTAAGCGGTGTCCGGAGTTCATGAGAGACGTTGCCTGAAAAATCGTTGATCTGGCGAAAGGATTCGTCGAGGCGCGACAAGAGGTCATTTAATGTTGTGGTCAGCTCTTGAATTTCATATTCACGGCTTTTTACGTCAATACGTCTATTTATATTTTTAGCCGAAATCTGAGTTACCACATTTGCAATGTCGCGAAGCGGTTTGGACACCCGTTGCGCCAAAGCGTACGCGACAAGAATTCCAACCGACAGAATAATAAACAGAGATCCGACAATGGTGTCTTCAAATAACGCAATCTCATTCTGAATGGGGCCAAATTGCCCCCCCGATAATATGTATCCACGCAACACGGTATCGTGAAATACAGGGAGGATGGCACATCTAAAGAGCTCGGAATCCAAGGTCAGATTCACGATACTAATCTCGCGCGAAGGTTTGAACGTGTAATACGATTGAAATTCACGATTCCCAAGATTAGCCGTTTTTTCAAGAGTTTTGAAATAGGGATCCGTAATGATCATATACCGTGCATGCGGGCCTTCACGTATATGCTCAAGTTCCGCCCATTCTCTGCAGAGATCCAGTCGCAATGGACCACCTGCAAACTTTACGCATTCGGAAAACTCTTGCGCCTCATTGATCAATTCTGCATCAAAACTTTCACCCACAAGGCTGCGGAATCCAAAATAGAATACAACCGAACTAATCCCTGACATCAGAATACCCAGCAATACAAAAGCCAGTATGAATTTCGCCTTTAAACTCACGCGGAGTCTTTCATAGTATAACCTACACCCCGAATCGTATGAATTAACGGCTTACCGAGTGTATCAATTTTTTTACGGAGGTAATTAATGTACACGTCAATCAAGTTCGTTCCGCGATCAAAATTAATATTCCAGACATGCTCCGTCAGAGCCACCCGTGTGACTATGTGGTTTTTGTTTCTCAAAAGGTATTCCAGGATTGCAAATTCTTTCACGCTAAGATCAATGACGATACGATTACGCGTCACCTTCCGCTCCACAATATTCATATGAAGGTCATCAAGGTTCAACTCATCAATCGAGCGCGATCCTCTTCGAAGCAACGTTCTAACTCGCGCCAGAAATTCCAGAAATGAGAACGGTTTGGTCAAATAATCATCGGCACCGGCGTCCAGGCCGGAAATTTTATCAGAAACCGCATCTTTGGCGGTAAGAAATAGAATGGGAACATGGGATTTATGACGGATTTCTCTGCAAACTTCTATCCCGTCCATTTTTGGAAGCATCCAGTCAATAATAAGCAGATCGTACGAATCGATTTCCGCGGCTTCCAGGCCGGACTTTCCATCGTAAGATACATCAACGGCATAACCATTTTCCGACAATCCCTTTACTATGAACGAAGCAATTTTTTTATCGTCTTCAATCAAAAGTATTCGCATTTCACCTTGTGTCCTTCTATCGACAAGAACGTACGGTCAAAACGATTGTTTTGCAATGTGTGAACCATTAGAAGTCTTTAATTTTAGAGAGTCTTTGGCCCAATATAGATTGCTTGCGCTAGGGTCGTGACTTAATCCGGTGATTCTCTACAAGGCTGTGTTTTTTAGAATATTCTGAACGCTGGCATAAAGTGATATTTTTTTTTCAAAAACCGCGAGCGCCTGTTTTTTGTAATCCTGATTCTTGTCTAGCCATTTTTTTTCCCATGCTCTGTGCAATGCGCTCCGTAGGAGAAAGTCTACGCGCGCCAGTCGGCGCATATCCTTGAGTCCTGTTTCTTTTGACAACTTTTCATGGGCCTTTATGGCTTCTCCTACTTCGATCGTTCCCACACGTTGCGTTGCGACCGTCTTTATAACAAGCGGAGGTATAGTTCCGTGGCGCAATTCCAGAACCGACTCCAGGTTATTCTTAAATGTATCCGACTGATCACGATCGGACTTATTGATCAAAAACAAGTCCGCGACCTCCATTAAACCCGATTTCATGGCTTGGACGGCGTCACCCGATTCAGGAACAAGGACCACTATAACCGTGTCGGCGTATTGAACAATGTCGACTTCGGATTGACCGACACCGACCGTTTCATATATGATAATGTCAGCGCCATACGCGTCCATTGCGTCTGCCATTCGATTGGCCGTTGGAACCAGTCCCCCGGATGAACCACGCGTCGCTAAACTTCTAATGTAAATCTGAGGGTGAAGCGTAATGGAATTCATCCTATACCGATCGCCTAAAATTGCTCCTCCCGAGAATGGACTTGTCGGGTCCACCGCCAATATCCCGATCGTCATTCCAAAATCCGCAAACCATGATGCCAGCTCAGAAACTAATGTACTCTTCCCGGCGCCGGGAGGTCCCGTAACGCCAATTCGCCAGGCCCTTCCCGTTTCTTGGAATGTTGCGTCCAAGATGGTCTCTCCTTCCGGCCCTTCATTCTCCAAAAGCGTCAAAACCTTTGATAAAATCGCTTTGTGTTTTGAGAATTCGCACTGGGAGATCGCATATTTGAATTTTTCAAGCAACATTTAATTCCTAATTTTTCCGGTAAGAATAAGAGCCATAATACGGATCGAGTCCAACGTGTAGAAAACAGGAATTGACAACCAGTGATACCAACGAGCATGTCGGCGGAACAGAAGAAATTGAGACTGAAGTCGAAGGACTACTTTTCTAAAACGCAGGTTTCCTCCCATCGCCGAGGAAATCTTATGCCATATCTTTCCTTGCGGAACATACCACAACTGAAACCCCGCTTTCTTGGCGCGTAGTGAATAGTCCACGTCCTCGGCATACATGTAGAATCTCGTATCCAACATGCCGATCTTATCAATTACGGATTTACGAATCATCATTGCACATCCCGTAATATAATCGCTCTCGAGCGGCCAATTGTATTGCCCCGTATCTTTTTCACGAATTCCAATATGCTTGCTGACGCCTCTTGCAAGCGATAACTCAGCTCCGGCAAACCAAATTTGATCTCGAGGTTCAAAATAATAGATTTTAGGAGCAGCCAATCCAACACCCGGATGCGATTCCAGAAAGGCGGTCATTTCCGAAATGCAATTATCATCCACAACGGTATCGTTATTCAACAAAAACACATAGTCTGCCCCACTCCGGATGGCGATCTCAATACCGATATTGTTTCCTCCGGCAAATCCAAGGTTGACGGCATTCTTAACTACAACCAACTTTCCTTGAGCAATCTCTTTTTCATATTGGATGCTTATGGCGGAAACGCTATCGTCGGCAGAATTATTATCAATAAGAATAATAAAATAGTTGGGGTAGGTCTGCCTCAGGCACGATTGAATACAATCGAGCGTTAGTTTCTTTCCATTGTAAGATAGAATAACGACGTAAACCGCGGAAAGGTTCATCACTCCACTTCACTGTAGGCAAGTTGATCTTTTGGAAAAGCAACGCGAACTGTTGTGCCATGACCTTCTTGACTCGTTACCGTAATCTTTCCGCCGTGCAAATCGACGATATGTCGAGCGAGCGAAAGGCCGATTCCGGCGCCCTCTACAGCGCGCGTTGTAGATTGATCTACCTGATAAAACTTTTCAAAAATGCGCTCCAGATAGCGGGATGGAATGCCGCATCCGGTATCCGCAATAATGATTTCAATATTTTTTTCGCTCTGCTTCGTTTCTATTGAAATCGATCCGTCGAATCCGGTAAATTTCACCGCGTTCTCAATTAAATGTTCCAAGGCCTGAACAAACCGTTGCGCATCAACGGCAACCAGCGCAAGGTTTTGGGGAACGATCAATTCGTACTTTATTTTCTTTTCATGCGCTTGATCCTCAAAACTGAAGAACGCTTTTTCCAGCAGTTCTTTCAGGTTATGCGGCTGTCGATCAATGATAATAGAACCGTATTCGATCTCAGCCAGAGCGATCAAGTCATTGATCAAGTCCGCGAGCCGCTTACTCTCATTCAAAATCACGTCCATAAACCGTTGTCTCGTC
>JANNSF010000145.1:0-4110 GCA_031402315.1 bacterium
TCCTGAATTAAAAACGCGTGTGAAGGCCTATGAATCGGAAGCCCGGCGCCTAAAACAGCTCCTTACAAAGCTGGACGATCAAAGCGACGAAATGGAGTCGCTCAAGCGAGAAAGAAGTAAATACGAAGAGGCCTATCGCAAATTCGCGGTACTCAAGAAATCACGTCAATGGATTACTCAGAATCAATTGCCCAAGCTAAAATCTAATGCCGGCAAAACGGCACAACAGATTCAATATGTCAAAAACGAATTGGAACAGGTTTTTGCAGGAGATTATGAAAAGAAAATTTTAGCGTGGGAAATCTCATTGAAGGATATCAAACAACAATTGGCTGAAAACAAGAATCGAATCGAACGCCTCGCGAAGCGGCAGCACCTTCTTGCGGATGAAACATCTATTCTAAATGCCGCGTTGGGTGCCGCCGAAGAAAAAGCGCTGGAAAAAAGTCAAGATGTCTCGACAAAAAATTTCCTCCTGTTTAGCCGTGAGGCGTTTCAAAGCTATTCGGATCAACAAAAGAAGATAAAAAGGGCCAAAATAATGGCCGAGCTCTCGGAAATTCCAAAACATTTGCCCCTGCGAAAAGAATTCATCCGTGGATTTATGGGCGGTCGCGAAGAGTTGTCCTATACTCAGCGCATTGTCATCGATGAGCTTGAACACATTTTCTTAAATAGGGACATTCATTCGCCTTTTTTAGTTTTGCACGAACGCATTAAAGACTCGTTAAGTCAAGAGGCCGTGGAAATAATTTTGAATTGGACACAGTCTACGGGGCCCAAACAGATAGTCTATTTCACTTAGTATTCGATATCGCCGGCAATCACGGACTCGCGTACGGGTGTGACGAATTCCGCAATAACACGCTTGTGTTCAACATGGTCGGCGTAAATCCGTAAATGTTCTTTTGACTGGAAACGGCTCGTAAGCATGAGCCCGTAACCTTGACTGCGATCGGCAAAATTTCTACGAACGTGAATTTCAAGTAACTCAGGTATAACTTTGGTTAACGACTCCAGCGCGGCGATCATCGCGTCAATTTGATTTTCCGCCGCATCCGGTTTGAGTTTGAATAAAACAACGTGGTCAATCATGGGTGAGTTCCTTTAATACGTAAACTCGATTTCAAGTTTTTTGGCGAAGTATCGGCTATAGCCGTATGTGGTCTTGGCTTCGATCACGATTTTGTAAAGCCCGGATGGCATGGTCGGATAGGAAACCACCGTTGAATCGCCCTTCAATTTCTTCATGTTCATAAAAAAATTGACCTTTGTCAAATCTTCGGATCGGTGACGATTCCACACAAGGATGCGATGGCCGATAGGAAGCGTATGATTGGATGCGAGTGTGGCGACGAATTGATTGTTCTCGTCCATAATTCTTGCGGTAATTTTTGAATCTTCGGTTAATAAAAAATCAAAATAGATCGAAGTGTCGGCTTGCGTGATCGTGACATTTAGAAGGTCCGTACCAACGTGATAATATTGGGCGCTTATCTTATCGGCTATAAAAACTTGTCCAAAACGTTTCCAGATGGCAATGGCGCGGGGTTCGATAAATTGATTTTCTCCGTTTCCAAATTGACCAAACGATGTAATATAGATGAGGTCTTTTGTAAATTTATGAACGCAATGATTGAGCGCGTCCGTGATCCAAATATTCCCATAGTAGTCTATCGCGGCCGAAGTCAGTTTGACTTTTGAAAATCCGTAATCGGCGGACTGCACCCCGCCCAAAAATTCACCCCGCAGCGTGAATTTTTGAATTCGTGACTGATCGAGATCGATCACAATCAAAAATGCAGTGCGGTAATAGTTGTAGATGTCTGCGGAATCCAGTAGCGCTATCGAGGAAGGTTTGTACAGCTTCGTAAATAACGTGTCTTCTTTATCGCCGAAGGTATACAGTAGAGTTTCGTTAGAGTCGAAGACCTGAACGCGATCGTTGTCTCGATCGGCGATGTAAATTTTGTTTTGAACATCAAGGGCCACTCCGGCGGGAGATTGAAATTCAGAAGCACGCTCGCCCTTATTTCCAAAGGAATGCGCAAAAGAAAGAACTCCACCCGAATATTTTAGTTTAACGATCCGATGATTATCGGTGTCGGCCACGTAGACCGTTCCTTGCGAATTGCACGCAACCCCAAGCGGATGCTTAAGTCGTTCCTTCGGCCTTTTGCCCTCGTACACATCCAGGCCCTGCATGCCAATATTATAAATGAGGTTGTTTTGTCCTGTATTGAGGCCGTACGCGGTGAGGTCGTCATCGTCGTTGCGGTCTTTCGGATCGTCTGTTGCGGTCAGACGGGTGACGGCCATACCTTGTGGGTCGTCCGGTGTGACGTCGGTTCGACCGATGAGTGCCATAAGCCCAAAAAGGTGGACGGATGTGGCTTTATGGATAGGTGCATGCCGCTCCGGAGGATACACGAGTGTTGTGAATTCTTTTTTCTGATTGGAATGGTCCTGAAGAAAAAGAAAAGCGATAAATAAAATCGATATTTTCATTGAATTAAGTTTTAACCTTCAGCCACCTAGAATTATTCACGGCTATTCCATCGCTTGCAGGGCAGCTTCGATGGCGTACCGGACATCCTTATTTTTTTCGCCGGACAGGGCAGACTGCAATATGGCTTTGGCTGCAATCGCATCTTTGCCAATTCGGCTAAAAATGACCGCAAGACTATACTTTAGACCACCGTCTTGATTGGTAAGAGAATTCCATCTTTGAAGGAGGTGTGGAACCACAGGCTTGCCAATTTCGACCAGTGCATCCTTTGCCTTGTCGGGGAGTCCGTATTCGCGGCTCGTCAGGGATTCGATCATTGCCTGAATGGCCTTCGGCTCAGCGCTCCGGATATGACCCAGAATAACTAACGCCGACTCCTGCATATCCTTCAATTCGCTCTGATGATCCAGACTGCGTTTGTCCAGAAGCTTGACAATAGATTTTTCGAGAGGCTTCGGCTTGGAACCCATTTTCTCCAAAAGTGCCATCGTTTGTTTCTGTTCTTCCCAGTTTTGACCGTCTAAAATGGACTGTGCTTCGGCCATAGTCGGGATAAGGCCCGGAACAGGAATATTGTATTCAAGACAAAAATTAATACGTTCTTCTTTTTGGCTGGGGTACTGTGTAAGAGGAGCGAGTTTTGAAATTCTATCCGCACAAAGTGACGCAAAGTACGATAAATCCGCATCGGGGTAGGCTTGTGAAATCTCTTTATTGCGTTCCTTATTTGTTGTCCGCGCAAACGATCGGACAAAGTTAAAAAGTTGATCCGCCGATTTTTCAGAGATTTCAGATTGATTGTAAAATTCAGCCATCCATTGAATTAGCTTCTTTTTGTCGGCCGGCAGGGAAGCATTTTTATACATCGTGGCTAAAATTCCGCTCATTTTTTTCCGGATTTTATCATCCCATTCCAATCGGTCGGCATAACGCTCATACACATACATCAGGAGTGGTAACTTATCCTTAAAACCATCGGTCATAAAAAAATAAGCCTGATTAAAGCTTATAGGTTTTGGCAGACCAATTCCCTTATTCTGGGCAAGATCTATGTATTCGTCGATCCGCGTGAAATATTCCGCAAGCGGCGAATTATCGTCTATCGGAAATAGTTTGTCCAGGCCGATATAGATTTGATAACTACCCATGCGTCGAATGGCCGTAAGGCCCGTCTTCCATTCCTCAGCGTCTACGGCGCCGTCCTTGCCAAAAAAGCGAATAATCTCTTTTGCACGTTCATCGCGATCCGGCAACGTGATGGTGTCTAAGGTTTTTAGTAAAAATCGATGGTACCGTGGATTGTCAACTTTATACCGCGTGAAAGAGTACAACATGTCAAAATGAATTGCACCACAGCGCATATCAAATGGAGTTTTTACGGCATCGCTGACAATCGAGTTAATTTTTTCGGTCGTCGATAGATCGCTTAATTTTATTCGAAAGTCTTTTGCATATTGTTTGCACCGCTCGTCGTCGGAAATTTTAGGTTCGTCGCCGGTTGAACCGGAAGGGGATACGTCTTCGGAAAACAGGCTTGTAATATCTTCTGTTAACTTGATTCGCCCTGAAAAGCTGACATGAATTTCTCCGGTAACGACGTC
>JANNSF010000146.1:0-11726 GCA_031402315.1 bacterium
ATAAAATTACCTTCATTATCCCGAAGGACGGCAAATACTTTAATCGTTGAATCGGCGGTGGTTACAAGGCTTGCAAGCGTAACGCCTGAACCATTCCTCAAGGTCTCGAGCGAAACATACCCCGTATCACCCCGAACTACCGTGATCAGTCCCGTTGTATCGCGGTGCGTACCAAAACGCGCCCGTATCTTACCTTGGCCGGTAGTCGTCGGATCATAGACCATCGAAGTTGAAAGCGTATCATTAAAATTACTTAAAATCTGTGAGGAGGTCTTTACCGTATCCCAGAGCGCGAGCGAGTCGCCAATAAAATTATTGTCCCCGTCATACATCGCCGCAAATAAATTAAGCGTACTGTCAGAGCGCAAACTAATGGACAGTGTATCGTAACGCAGTCCACCGCCTCCGGGCGCCGTGCGGATTACAAGTTTTGCCGTATCTCCGCCTGTTACAGTGATGAGGCCCGTCTGATCATTAAAACCTGCCGAATCAGCCCTTACAAATCCACTTCCAATCAGGCTAGCGTGAAACGAAATACTATCGCTTGCGGTAACTTGTCCCTGAAGAGCGCCATTCACGCCCGACTTAGTCCAATTCACCTTCACCCGCCGAAGGAAATTTCCATAACGATCATACCCATACGCAAAAACACGAATCGAATCATCCGATGAAATGGAAGTATCCAAAGCTGTAGCGCTATTCGATTGATTAGACCATTTTAGAATAATCGAATTCAAAGTATCGGTAGTGACAGTCACCAACTGTGCGCCTCCAATGGAAATATGCGATGCGGAAATCAACGGTATGTAAATTCGTGAAGGAAAACTAACGCTTCCCAGCGTATTTTCGGCATCTACTGAAAATGTAATACTGATCGAGTCCCGAACGCCAAAAAGTGAAGTTCGAACGCTGATTGTGTCGTTTGTCCCGTCATAACTCCAGGTTGCAAATCCTTCAGAAAATGGTCGTGAAATGTTGTTATAAAAGAAATAACTCTTTCCGTCCACCTCAATATTGGTTACCGTAGCCGATTTGGTCGTAAATGGATTGCGGATCAAAATCGAGTCAAAACGACCCATCGAATCGGCCGGCGACGTAGTATTGCGGATAGTGTAGACAAAACTATTATAAGCGCTATTTGTGATGACGCTTGAAGGCGCAATCGTTGCCGTCGCGGTTGATGTTCTATTTGTATGAAAAAGAATCGCAAGATTGTCCTGTAGAACAGCGGAATTAAAACCGTATTGCAAGCCGGTCGAAAGGCTGTCAATCCCAACGGTTGCCGTTGCGCCGGTAGCCCCCGATAGAATCATATACTGAAACTTAATAAGGTTAGTAGACTCGTACAAAATAACTTCGAAGGTCAAATTTTGTGCGCCCAACTTATAATTATGCCAAGCGACGACAAACTGACGGTTTGGAGTCGTTCCAATCGTACGGTAATAAAGACGTGAAGCAGAGACCGTATCCAAATCATCCCAGAATGGAGCTACCGTTGAATCCGGCGCTCCGGCTGTTGGAATGGCCACATTAGCCGGATGAGAATTCCCCGCCAAAAATCCAAAACTAAGAAATCCATTTGAACTGACGTCTACTTGCGTGAAATTTTTTTCATAGAAATTAAATGAAAAACCGATCGGGATAAGACCTGTCGTTGTATCGCCGCCGAGTACCACAGACGTTCCTCCGGTCGCATCCACCCAGTTATATGTTACCGATGGACTCGGATTCTTCGAATCCGTATAACGATAGTTGCCACTGCTACCCTGACCGGCCCATACGAGAGCACCACCCAAGAGTGTAATATTAAGAGCTGAATGAAGCGTTTTTCGAACCAAGAAATTCATCAAGGCTTCTGTTGTTTCCTAGTCGTTAGAGGTTTTGGCAAAGAAACCTTAATACGTTTTGAACCGGCGTTCTCCGCAATCCAAATACGCATCGTTTTTTCTGATCTGGAAGAATCGGTCCTCGCATCGCGTTGGTCGACGGGAACACTTTGCATCAAACTCAAAACACATCGATCCCCATTTTGCAAGGGATCGGCTAAATGAATTGCAAGAGTATTCCCCAGCTGGACAAACCAGGCTGTATTTGGAATTTTCTTTGCAAATAGCACCGAATCCGGAGTGAGCGCAATGACCGCCCCGTTTTTCTTAATGGCCTCAGGCAAAGCATTACGCAAAAAGGGCGATTCTACCGATATCCATCGTGTCGTGCCCGAACGGAAATTCAGCGTGAGTTCAAACGCCTCGGAATTGCCTTCTGTAAACTGATAAGTACTCAGTACAGCGTCGCCACTTTGTGAAAATATTTTTGGACAAAATAACATCGTCCAAAGCCCCACAAACGAAACAAGGCGCGCAAATTTGTTTCCTAACATAGTCATCCGTTGAATTGCAGCTCGCAAAAACCATTAATATGGATATAATGTAGCAAAAAGCCGGCGGGTACGCAAACAAATTCTTGTTAATGAACGAGATGGATGCTACGGTGTGATGAAAACTTGATGAATTTTGATTTCGTAGGTTTTGACAAACTCAAACCGCTTACGGCGACTGATATTCCCCGAAAACCTTTCGAAGGGTATCCGATATTTCGCCCAGTGTTGCATGATGTTCAACGCAATCCAGGATACACGGAATAAGATTGTCGGTGCCCTCAGCGGCCAGTGCCAGACGACTTAACGAAGATTTTGATTTACTTTCATCCCTGTTGGACCTGAATTTTCTAAGCTTTTCTTTTTGCCGGGCTTCAAGCTGTGGATCCATGGTAAGAATGTCCGGCTTGAATTTCTTTTCCGAAACAAATTCGTTTACCCCGACAATAATACGTTCTTTCGTCTCGATTCCTCTTTGATACCGGTATGCGGAATCGGCAATTTCGCCCTGAAAATATCCCTGTTCGATCGCCGGAATGGATCCACCCATCGCATCGATTTTCTCAAGATATTTCCACACTCGTTTTTCCAATTCATCCGTCAAGTGCTCCACGAAGTAACTGCCTGCCAGAGGGTCAACACTTTGTGCAACGCCACTTTCATACGCAATAACCTGCTGTGTACGAAGGGCAATTTCCACAGACGTTTCCGTCGGAAGGGCTAGCGCCTCGTCAAAGGAATTCGTGTGAAGACTTTGCGTGCCGCCAAGTACAGCCGCAAGCGCTTGCAAGGTGACGCGCGGAATATTGACATACGGCTGCTGCGCCGTCAGTGTAGAACCGCCGGTTTGTGTATGAAATCGAAGTGCCAGGCTCTTGGAATCTTTTGCTTGATAACGATCCTTCATGATTTTAGCCCACACACGACGTGCCGCGCGAAATTTTGCGGCCTCCTCAAAAAAATCGTTATGCGCATTAAAAAAGAAACTAATGCGGGATGCGAAATCGTCCACGTTCATCCCCGAGGCAAGCGCGGCATCAACGTACGCGATCGCGTTGGCAAACGTAAAAGCCAATTCCTGGGCTGCCGTAGAACCGGCTTCCCGAATATGATACCCGCTGATAGAGATGGAATTCCATTTTGGTAGTTCTTTTGAACAGTATCCAAAAATATCGGTAATAATTCGCATCGATGATTTTGGCGGGTAAATGTAAGTACCGCGCGCAATGTACTCCTTCAAAATGTCATTCTGAATTGTGCCTGACAATTGACGAATATCAATACCTCGCTTGCGTGCAACCGCAATATAAAAGCACAACAAAATCGATGCGGTCGCGTTGATCGTCATCGAAGTGCTGATTTTATCAAGAGGTATGTCTTTCAACAGCGTTTCCATATCGTCTATCGAGCTTATGGAAACGCCCACTTTTCCGACTTCTCCCTGCGCGAGCGCATGATCGCAATCGTAACCGATCTGTGTCGGAAGATCAAACGCGACACTCAGCCCCATCGTTCCCTGCGACAGCAAAAGCCTATAGCGCTTGTTCGACTCCTCCGCATCGCCAAATCCCGCGTATTGCCGCATCGTCCACAAACGTCCGCGGTACATGGTTTTCTGGACACCACGTGTAAAGGGAAATTCCCCGGGCTTACCTAGTTCATGCGTCTCATTTTTATCAAGAAAGAGCGGGATCTCAATTCCGGAATCCGTCTGAATTTTCTTCTCGTTCATACGATTATCTATTTTGCGTTCTTTTTCTTTTTATAGAAATCCGTAATTATCTTGACGGCCTCTTTGGGTTCGTCGGTTAGTGTAAACATTTTCAGGTCTTCGGCATTAATGTATTTTCCGTCCGCCATAATTGTCTTCATCCAATCCATAAGCCCTTGCCAATAATCCCGACCCAAGAGAACAATCGGAAACGGGGCGACTTTATTCGTTTGAATTAAAGTTAGCATTTCAAACAATTCGTCCATCGTGCCAAATCCGCCGGGCAAGGCAATAAAGCCGCTGGCGTACTTGACGAACATAACTTTACGAACGAAGAAGTAATTGAAGAGTATTTCCATCGTGAGGTGATCGTTGCCCTTAGATTCAAACGGCAATTGAATACTCAGTCCCACGGATTTTCCACCCGCCTCCTTCGCGCCTTTATTGGCCGCTTCCATCAGACCCGGGCCGCCGCCCGTAATGACGCCATAACCGGCCTTCACGATGAGTTTGCCCAATTCAATGCCAATCTTATAATCTTGCGACTCCGGCTTGCTTCGGGCCGAGCCGAATACAGAAATCGCCTGACCGACTTTTTCCATCTTTTCAAAGCCGTCGACAAATTCGGCCATAATACGAAAAAGTCGCCATGGCTCTTGCGAGCGATAGGACATGTCAAACGTCTGCAAGTCGTCGTGATGTTTTTTCTGCTTCGAGTTATTCGATTTCTTTTTCATCGTATCCTTATTTTATCACTGGTTTCAATATTTGCAACGAAACTGCGGACCGACGGCCGAGCCCCCTATTTGCCGCTTACAAAAAATTGGATGGCTTTGTTTCCGGAGTCTCAAGTTCATCCGATTCCACCATCGTGATGAACGTTTCCATCAGCTTAGGATCCCATAAACCTATCGCCGTTTCTTCGCGCATCACTTCGATGGCTTTGGATGGATCAAGTGCTTTTCGATAGGGGCGATCGGTTGTAAGCGCATCGTAAAGATCGACCGTCATGATCACGCGTGCGATCACCGGAATCGCTTCACCCGTAAGCCCGTCCGGATAGCCGGCTCCATTCCAACGCTCCTGATGACTGCGTATAATAGGCAAAACTCCGCTCAAAGTTTTTAGCGGCCTGCATATTTTTTCGCCGATCACCGGATGCAGTTTGATGATTTCAAATTCCGCTTCGGTCAACTTTCCCTTTTTCAATAGAATGTCGTCTTGCATTGCAATCTTACCGATATCGTGCAAAATCCCACCGCGACGAACCGCTTTTATTTGCTCCTCATTCAATCCAATCTTTTTTGCCAGTTGCGAACCGTAAACGGATAGCCTATTGCAATGGCCTTCGGTGTAGGAATCTTTGGCTTCAACGGCCAACGCCAGGCTGAATATAACCGTCTCCGCGTTTTCCAATTCATCCGTATATTGTTTGACCCGAATCAACGATTTGACCCTCGTCAGCAATTCAAGATGATTAAACGGCTTCACCAGAAAATCATCGACACCGAGCTCAATACCCTTCAGCTTATCGTTGAGGTCGCTGAGCCCCGTCAGCATGATAATGGGCGTGAGTCGTGTCTTATCTTCCGACTTCAAAATTTGCGTAGCTTCATAGCCGGTCATCGCCGGCATGATCGCATCCATGAGGATCAAATCCGGATCGTATAAGCCGACCTGCTTTATGGCCTCCTGTCCATTCGATGCGAGGATCGTTTGATAGCCGCTGTCCACCAAAACTTCATTGAGCAGAAGTCGCATATCTTCACTGTCATCGACGATCAATATTTTCGGGCCCTTCGTCTGCATGCTTATCTCAATCTTTTGTTCGCGATTTTTTTATGTACTTTACTTCGCTAATGGTGTGAATTCCGCCACGTATATTGTAATCCGTAAGGACGCTCATTTCAAGCGGATCGCAAGCTTTCATTAAATCGTTTAAGAGCCTCGGCGTCAGATGTTCTTGAAAAATTCCGACGTTTCTATACGAATAAAGATAATATTTAAAAGAACGAAGTTCGATTATTTTCTTATTCGGAACATACTTCACGATAATTTTTGCATAATCCGGCAATCCGGACCATGGGCATACGGAAGTAAATTCGTCGGTTTCTACTATCACTTCGCTTCGTTGTTTTGGAAATTCGTACTCAAAGGTTTCTATCATTTCCGGCCGAATGGCATCGTAAGAGTCAAAAATAAAACGAAAATCCGGTTTTTTAACAAAGTCTTTCACTTTTTTTGTAACGCCGGTCTTTTTTGATGTTTTATTCATGACGGATGGATGCGCTTTCATTTAATGACGCCTTGAGAATGCCAAGGTTCAGTTTAACTCTGACCTCTCTTACTTCTTCGCGCGGAAGATTACCGCACGATAGATCCTCGTCGGTTTTGGATTCGAGTCGGTCATAAAAACTGGTGGCGAAACTATGCCAGTCAACGGTCTGAGGTATCTGAAACAATATGTTCTCCGCTTCGGCGTATTGACCCAGGCGTTCAAAATACTCGATCAACATAGGATAAACTCTAGAACAATCAACCATCTCTTTCGATAGTTCGTGAATAGCTACCTGCGAGGCTTCTTGAAATCCGGGCTGATTTCGTTCCGACACCATAAGAAAAAGAATAAGGGCCTTTTCCACGTCGGTCGACGAGTTCATTAATTCCGCGCGCACTTTGATCAAATGAGCGCCCGCAAAAAGCGCTCCGGAATCCAGTGAACTTTGATCCAGCCATTTTCTCAAATCTTGTGGCCTGATGTAATCGAGCATTTCGAATTGAACGCCGCAGTATTCTTGTCCGGTCGATCGAATAAGATCGAGAGCCATTCCTGATTCCTTCGTTTCGCGAAAGTCGGCGATCTTGGCAAGTGCCATTGTCAATTGCTCAAACTGCGTCATCAGCCAATCCTTGCGAATCATAATATCCACCTAAGAAGGGTTTGGGTATCCAATAAATTCTCCACGGCATAATCCGGCTCGTATTGCTGAAGATCGTCAACCGAATGCCAGCCCGTCGCAACGGCTATGGATTTGACATTATGACTTTTGCCGCACAAAACATCGCTGGGACTATCGCCGATGATCACAATATCCTTCTCGCTGAAAACATGCCCGGTTCTCTCTAAGGCGCGTCGGATAGCGACCGCCGGTAAATCGGACCGATGTCGTGAGTCGGAGCCAAACGCTCCGGGACACTCCGGATTTCCAAAAAAATACTCAGACAGTCCCGCCCGATTCAATTTTATTCTAGCGCCTTCAATTACGTTACCGGTCAAAAGCCCCTGAATAATATTTTCTTCCGAACGCAAACAACGTAAAATATCCAAGGCTCCACTTAGGACGGCAATATCTTCCGACTGGAGTGTTTCACCGAGTTGGGTAACATACTTATCGATGGCGAGAGGCAACTTTTCTTCGATCAATTTGACATCCATTTGGGCTATTGACATGAGCTCATAAATAATTTGAGGATCGGTTTTTCCGGAAAAGGAGTACTTTTCATCAATCTCCTGGACACCAAATACTTCGGCCATGGCCTTCAGGATAGCGCCTCGCGGGGCCTTGCCGCATCGCAGTAGCGTACCATCAATATCCCAGAGAACCAGCTTTCTTTTTTTCATCGCATCAAATTAGGAGTTCTTATCAAGACGTTGCACGGCGCGATTGAGTTCACTGGACAACCCGTTTAAGTCCGATGCAATAATAGAGGCCTGTTGGCTGGATTTGACAAACTGTTTGGCGCCTTCTGAAATTTCCTTGAGCGTCGCTACCACCTGCTCACTCGCCGTTCTTTGTTGCTGCGTCGAAAGCGAAATTTGCTTTGCCGATTCAGTCGTCTGTTGCGCCGCCGATAAAATATTTTCAAGCACGTTGGACACTTTCACCACGATTTCAACGCCCTCGCGAATCTGTTCCGCGCTGTCCTTTGAATTGCGAACGAGCATTTCCATCGCCGTTCGGATCTCCGCGACGGCTTCCTTTATCTCAATCGTTGATTCGGCGACATTTTCCGCGAGACGCCGAATTTCGGATGCCACGACAGAAAAACGTTTTCCGGCTTCACCCGCGCCCATGGCTTCCAGGCGCGCATTAAAGGATATAAGTTTGGTTTGTTCCGTGATGGTGTTAATGATATCGACAATTTCGGTGATCTTCTGCATGCGCTTATTCATTTCCTGAATTTCAGCCGTATCCTGATCGCTTTTGGTACGGATCTCGTCCATTTTTTCTTTTGCGACCGAAGACAAATCAACCGCTTCCTGAGAAATTTCATGGGTTTCAGAAGCGATCTTGACGACCGATTCAGAATTTTCGGCGATGTACCTTGATGCCGACGATAGTTCTTCCATCGTCGCCGTGGTCTCGGTAACCGAAATCGATTGCTGACTGGAAGTACTGGCTTGCTCGCGTGACAACGCCAGAATTTCCGTCGAAGTGCCGCCGATTTTCCGCGCACCATCGGTAAGCTGAACGGCCATTTCACGCATGTTTTCTACCATTTTATTGAAGGCATCCGCGAGATCCTGAAAATCATCTTGGCGATGAATTGAGATATGATGGTCAAAATTGCCGTCCCGTATTTTCATAAGGCCTTCGCGAAGTGCACTCAGCGGGCGATTGACATAATTAGCTAAAACAAAACTTAAGATGGCCGACAAAATTAATAGAACAATAAGCATGATCAGTGACGCCACCGTCATTCGTGATTTTATTTGATCCAAATTCTTTAATATTTTGTCGCCATTGACATCGACGTAAGCAAAACCGACAATTTGGCCCGCTTTATTCTGTATCGGACTGCACCCGGTGATAAAGGTGCCGTAGTCGTCGCTGTAGAAATCGCTGTAACTGGCATTCTGAAAATCGCGCTGCCAGCGTATGACTGCCTTTTGTCCAACATGCGAAAACGTATAGGTCGTATCATTGGTCTTGTGATTAATACTGGCGATGGACCCGTCGTCTTCCTGAGCATCCACAATGTAGGCCATAGAATCCGGGTGATCCGTTCTTACTTTTGTATACGCGTATTCGACCGGACTGTCCGTCTTCCGATTTCGATCCCTAAAAATCTGAAGCGTTTTCTTTATTTCAAGATAAGCCTCCGAGCGCTCGTCGGCCTGTGTCTTTATTGCCTGATGCTTATCGCCATCGATAAAGCCACTCATCGTACTGGCCAGTGAATACGCATGCAATTGGATTTCAAGTTTATAATCTTCACGTGCCTTTTCAAAAACGAGAAAATAAAAAGCACTCACCAGAGAGAGGCTCAGAAAAAGTGAGAACCCCATGAAGACCAAAAAGAGTTTTGATGCAAATTTCATAATTTATCCGCCTATTTATTCGGTGAGCTTCTTTCTTAATCGTTTGGATATCTGACTCATAATGTCATTCTGGTGTCGCAAAAAATTCCGCGTCTCGATCAGCGTGTTCTGCCAGCGAATTCTTGATTCACTCCAGGAGGTGGTTGACTTTCTCAAAAGAGCAGCGCTTTTGCCAAATTCTTTTGTAATCTCAACCAGCGCCTCCGATTTTTTCCCGGTCGTCATCATTTCATCCATCATCACGCCCATGCTCTTCGAATCCTCGTGAGCATGTTCGAGGGTTTCTTCGAGCGCGTCTTTTAGATCATGTAGCGCTAAACGGATGGACTCATTGGAAGAATCAATCGATTCCGCCAGTTGTCGGATGTCCTGAGCAACGACCGTAAATCTGCGTCCCGACCCCGAAGACGCCGCTTCAATCGTTGCATTAAAAGCAATTAGTTTGGTTTGATCAGTGATGCCGCGGATTTTTTGAATGGCTTCGTGCATCGAATCAATTTTCGAAAACAAATTGCGAACGCGCGTAATGCGATGATGCAATCCGTCGTTCGACGTTTTTAATACCTTTGAGGAAGTATGCAAAATCTCTGAAAAGTCGGCATGCCGATCGGAAATCTGAGTCATTTTTGCTGCCAAATCGGAATCCAAGTTCGGTATTTTTTCAGCGGCCAAAGAGTCCATCATTTCCTCATGATATTTAAGGGGAACCGCAAACTCATGCAGGCCGGACTCCATCTCCTGCATCATTTCCCGAAGCGTTTCAATTTTTACTTCCAATTTTTGTCGCTCCGTGGCAAACGCCGAAACTTGATTCTTGAAAAGATGCGACAGTACATGCTCTTCCGATTCTCCAAATAATTGTGGCTCGGATTGCACCGCCTGATCAATAAATTTGCGCACAGGATTCCAAATTTGAAACAACGCGAACAGACCCGCCATGAGAATGGCCAAAAATACAAGTAGCCATAAAAGCCCCATCCACGCCGTATTACGCACGGTGTCCCAAATAATCACGCCAAGAACCCATTGGCCAACGGCCAATGTACAAAAAAGAATAACCGTCTTGTAATACGAGGTTTTATGCATGAATGAGTTTTTGATGGTCCACTATTAAGATAAGGGAATCGCCAAATATCGCATCGTCAATTTGCGCGGCCCCCATCACGGGGCAATTCAAATCCGAAATTACTTTGGGCAGCGGCATGATATCAGAAACCCGGTATATACCGATCGTGTCTTCAAGGAGATAAGTCCGGGGCGCCTCGTCCGCACCTTTCAATCGGACAGCACGCCGATGGTGAGTCTGATCGTCCGACGAAAACCGCAACGCCTGACCGATGACTTCGCCTTGATTCGAAGAAGAAATATTCTGCACCTCGCTAGTAAAAATGCCGAAAAAAAGTTGGTGTGACTTAAAAATCAATATCTCATTCATGGCCCGCCTTGTGCAAAAATTCCAGGATTGCCTCGCCATTGAGAAGCGATATTATTTTGCCGTCCCATTCGGCCTCGCCCAAATAAAATTCCGCGTGTTTTGCGGGATGAACTTCCGAACGCAATTGCCCGGCGCGTAAGTCCAAAATATCATGCACGTATTCGACGTAAAGTCCGCAGGCCATCGTACCCAATCGAATCATTAAAATACGATTTAATTCGTGCGGGTCGGTTGAATTAATTTCTAAAATTTTGGCGGTATCCGCAACTCCTTCCAATTGGCCACGGGTGTGAATAATGCCCATAAAATAAGGCGGAAGACCGGGAACCATCGTGGGTTTTATCCACGGCAAAATTTCTTTAACAAGCACGCCGTCAATGGCAAAAAAATTGGAATGGATATTGAAGACCACCCAAGGTGTGGTCTCTTCATCCAGCAAAATTTCTTTGCGCTCCGGTAGAACTTTCGTGTCCGAGGTCGTCATAGGTCTATTTTTTTTCTATGGTCATGATGTATTGATATTCCGTTCGTATGAGCTGTATCATCAACGCGCCAGCGGAATTCCACATTTTGCTTTCACGCTTCAAATTTTTGTTGTCCCAAAAGTCGGGAGCACCATACGCGGTTGTGAGTTCCGTGTTCAAAGACTCAAAATCGGAAATCGAATCCAGATACGTAAACTTACAAAAACCTTTATTACCTTCAAACTCTAAAAAATAATTTCTTGCCCGATGCGATAATCCTAGAATTTCTCCACGTCCGGTGGATTTAATAAAATAGGTTATCTTTTTCCAGGCTGAATCGCGCGTCGAGAGCGAGTCCGCTTGCGCTAGAGAAATTCCCCATGGATAATTTTCGAGACCGTACTGGAATGGCTTGT
>JANNSF010000147.1:0-13562 GCA_031402315.1 bacterium
AAAGCAAATAAAGTATCCATATTCCGGCGAGATTGGCTGCGATATCGCCTGAACTGAAGCTGCGCATGGAAGAAAGACTCTGCATACACTCATCCATTATAGAAAGAGCTGTAATGATCAGTGGGCCGGCGGCTAAACTGATTTTACGATGCTCCATGGCTTTATGGGTCAGAAGACCTAGCGATCCGATCAAAAAGAAGTGGCCGATCTTGTCACCCAACGGGATCTCTGATATTATTTTGGGAAGAAGCCCTTGGTAAGCCATGAAGCTTAATCCTATCATGCCTGTAGAAAATGTGGCAAGCACCCAATTCCACCGGATCTCACGGATTTTCATCGTCTAAGACCTTTCTCAAAAGTTCGATATAGTTTTTGAACGCCTGTCGGCCTTTTGGTGAGATACGAATTGTGGTGAGTGGTTTTCTGCCAACAAATGTTTTTTCAATCGTAACGTAGTCGTTTTTTTCAAGCATCGTGATGTGGGAACTTAGATTTCCATCCGTCAGGTTTAGTTTTTGCTTGAGCTCTGCAAATTCGACTTTGCGTGACGAAGCCAAGAGCGTCATGATACCCAGCCGGATTTTCTGATGAATGACTTCGTCAATATTTAGAACCGAAGTTTTCACGATGGATTCTTTTGTTCATATTGAGTTTGAATGTAAATACCGAGAATTAGATGCCCTATACCAAACGTGCTCATCAAAGCAATCTGATTCAGTACCGGATAGAATAAGGTTAGGGCTCCAACGCTTAGAAATCCCAGACCTAAAAATCGTATTTGACGGATGGAATAGAGACATCCTATGTAAATGCCACCACCGTAGGCGAGCATCCAAACAGACGGAATTAAAGGGTAAGCCTGGTGGTACATGAGTCCTGCCGTCAAAATACCGCCAATAAAAAACAGAATAACGAAATCGCTTAGGGCTTGCCGGATAGGCTCTACCCAAATTTGTTCCCCGGACTTCCGGGCGCGTCGCACAGAAAAAAACACTGCCAACGAGACGGCTAAAATGAAACATAGGCCCCAGCAGACGACCAAACTCAAAAGATAGTCCTGGTACGCCATCGATCCTTTCAGAATCCATTCCGAATAGGCTCCGGCCAAGGTGCCGCAAACTCCAATGGCATAGGCGGAGGCCGAGGAGATATTGGTATATTGCGTTGAGCGTTCGAGCACGCCCTGTATAAAACTTAATTGCTCCCGAGCTTCTTTCTTGTCCATACGAATTATCCTTTGTTTTTACTTATACTTTGGATTACAAAGTACTCTGCACTGTAAAACAAAAGATCGTAGATGTCAAGGGATTTTTTTAACCCCTATCGATTTAGACGTAATGGACTATTGAAAGACGAACGGCAGGATTGGAATTTTTATAACCCAAAGATCACACTTAGGAAAGCGCACCGGCACGACAATTTGAAAATTCTATTCCCCAATTTTCGGAATGAGGTGGATGATAAATCGTTTGTTCTTTTCCTCATCCACGTCCCGTCCGACTCCGTCAAATCCACTGCCGCCAATAATAACCTCACATTTACGGGGGTCAAAAATGATGCCGTGGGTCTGCCAGAATCGATAAAGCGCCAGGGCTCTGCGGTAACTAAGACTGTAGGGGTATTTTGGATCGAAGCCAAAACGCGATGATTTTTCTTCCAATTGCCTTGCCGCACGGCCCTCAATAACGAGTTGGCAGCGAACCCTATCCGGAAGTTTTTTAATGACGGTGGCTAATTTTTTTCCGGCCAAAATCAAAACCTCATCGTACTCCAAAGGTATCTTATCCTCGTGGGGTGCAAAAAGTACTTGTTGTCTTAGCACATGACGCTTATAAAGCGGCTGGTATTCGAATAAATCACCGTCCTGCAACGCTATCATCGCCGAATCCAAAGCTTCAATATCCTCCGCGACAAGAAGCTTGGCCTGCAGGTCTTTATTCTTATCCAACAAAAGTTTATTGGTGAGAACAAACAGAACCAGCATGACAATAAAAAGCGAGGTCATGAAGTCAACATAACTGGGCCAAAAAAAATCTTGCTGATCCGATTGCATTTCGATAGGTGAAGGTTATTTCTCTGTAAGTAATCGGCTACCTAAAGACCGCGAAGCTTTTGAAGAAAACCGCGCTTTTCGGCTAGACGATCGTTCAGTGACATAATAGCAATATTAAGGCCTTCCGTCACTTTTGATAATTCCATAATCTGCTCGCTCAAAGGCTGAAGACTCTTGCGCATCACATCGGCGGAAACCGTGGTTGCATCCAAAATGCTCTTTGATTGTTCTTCGATTTTTTTAAGTCGTGGCAGATGTTCAAAATACAAAAGTTCCTTTTCTCCAAACGAATCTTTGATTTTATCGGTGATTTTCTGCAGGAGCGAAGAAACCGCCGCGGTGGAGTTGCTAACGTACGAGTCAATTTCACCGTCCACTTTCCCTACGTGTTGTTTGATCAGATCATAACGATCGATTAGGGACGCTGACTTTTCCTTCAGGCTTCGGATCAGATCGTTTGCGGAAGTATCCTGAGACATCAAATTAGAGCTTGTGCTTCGGACGGCATCTTCGAAATCCGAAAAACGATCAAGTAATTCAGTGATGCGGGCCGCCGCTTCACCGGTTCTATCCAGTGAATTATTAATACTGGTCTGCTTGTCCAAGAGTTGATCGAATATAACTCCGGCGCGCCCGAATTTATCAAAAAGCGCAAGAT
The DNA here is from genome assembly GCA_031402315.1 of bacterium. Taxonomy (GTDB): domain Bacteria; phylum CLD3; class CLD3; order SB21; family SB21; genus JANNSF01. Next base: position 2,712 of record JANNSF010000147.1, read on the forward strand.
TGGCGTCGAGAATCTTCTCAATCTTCTTAAGATTCAGCTCCTCAAGTCGATTCACCAGATCTCGTTCCAAATTGAGCACGGAATAAACGCGCTCCATTCCCTGACCAAATTCTTCGACATTCTTAGTAAACTGCGGGTTAAAATTTTCCAGCGTAACCCGAAGTGTCGCCAGGCTATCGGTAAGATCTTTTCCGGAGACGGGAAGAATTTCGCCCTTCAACAAATTGAAGTATAACCCCTTCCGTCGGTCCGACTCTGCTTTTGCCATACGAAAGGTTCGGCTGCTGATCGTCGTCATGGCAAGACCGCAGGCGCTGCAGGTCATGGCCCATTTGACGTGATTTAAGAATAGAGTAAGACTCGTTTGAGTATCAAACGTCGAATTCGTCAACCAAAAACTTAGTGCAATACCGACCATCGTGCCAATTAATCCCAAATAAACCGGCATCCCAAGCCTATTCATGATCAGTTTTTCCAACGCCGTATTTTCAAGTTCCGCAAAATCGCTTAGTACGCCAAAGTCCGACACGGAGCCGTGGTTATTGAGAAGGTATTTGTTGGTCGGTCGTACAATGCGTGCGCGAAAATCGTCTTTTTCGTCGTAGAGGATCTGAACGGTGGGCGTCTTTTGAAAGCCAATCTGTTCAGGCTCCATCGGAAAAAGCTGACGATATTTACCAATCGTCATTTGCGTCTTTATGAAAGAGACGAGTGCGAGTACGATGAACGCAACGCTTACAATAAGCGCTACCATTGAGACTTCCATCAAGAGCCTTCTCCTAAACCGTTTAGAGTCTTATTCAAAACGCACCTTTATTTTTTCCTGAATTATCCAGCCGTGCTCCGATTTTTTGAGCCTTCCGGGCTTCGTGACAATAAGTCTGGAATTCGTCTCCTTTCTCTTATTCTCAAATGTACTGACATAACCAAAATATTGGTCACTGGCCGAAAGAATACCCGGATCAAATGCCAATCCATCATACAACGTGACATTGGCGGCGTCGCCGGTTGAAAGAACATCAATTTTGAAAAACGTATTTCGTATAGGTCGGTCGCCAAGTTCATCCAGTCTAAACTCGCCACGTGAATTGCTGTTAGGCGCATAGAGAATCTCGACAACCTTTTCTTCTACAACGGGAACGAATAAATCCGCACCCGTATCCTCATTCTGTGGCTGCGCCTTTAGCATTAGTTTTGTTGTATCGTCGATGAGCTCCGAAACACCATCGCTATCATGTTTCACCGCGCTTTGATTGCTATTTTCACTTTGTGCTCTCTCCTCGAGGCTCTTGATCCTGTTTTCGAGTTTTGTAATCTGCATTTTTCGACGATCAATTCTTTGATCCATCTTGACTAACTGATTATGCAAAGCCACGAATCGGTTTTTTGACCAAAAAAACAGAAAGGTGACTAATCCACCCAGAAGCAAAAACATTGCCATTTCAACCATCGTCATGACATTAATTGACATAAATACTCCCTGAATATCGGTTAGCGGCCACTCGTATCCTCCGCCAGTTCTTTCGTCAGATTATACAACCCATGTCCCATGGGATAGAAAAAAAGCGATTCTGGAATCGGCTCATCCAAATCTTTGCTCTCTATCTTTTTCATTTCCAGATGGTCCAAAAGATGTTCTTTTGATTTCTTTTTCATGATATCACAACAAAATTTCATATCTTTTTCCATCCCGAACTTGTTGCGATAAGAAAACTTCGTGGATATTTTAGTCATCAGGTCAAGAAAGAACTCCACGCGATTCACCACCAAATTCGCATGAGAGGGTTTAAACCCGGCGTAGCCGACGTTGACCAATTTTGCATCGCCATGAAAGACCTTCGTTGGCACTTGGGCCGTAGCATCACGCAAAGCAACTAAACCTCCATGACTCGTGGCCTGTTTCGGTTGGTCGCTCAAAATAACCTCGAGAGAATCCATCGATGATCCGTAGACATACGAAGACAAGATCTGGATAAACTCCGTCACTCCGGGCAATTTCCTATTCTGATCTAGAAAACTCAGAACCCGGCTTCCATTTCCGCTAAGGCAAACGTATTGGGGTTTCAGACCTTCATCGCGAAGCATTTCGAGCGCGTGAAAAAATATCGCTCCAAAATAAATCACAAACGCAGCTTTCATTTCGCCGTCGCGCGTTAATTGGTCGGAGATTCGGGTTTCATCATCGTTGGTAAAGCAGGCCTGTATCAATTCTATGGAATTGACACTGCGCGGGTCATCCGTGATTTTATTTTTTAAGTCCCGCAAGTATTCGTTTTTCCACGCTCCTTCTTTCACATGCTTCAGATACTTCGTAAAAAAACCATTGTCGCCAACCTGAGTTCGGCGGTCATTTTCGATTTTTCCTTCGGACCAAAGTATATTGGACCCAAAATTGAAAGACGTGCCAAAACAAGGCCGGTCCTTATTGAATACAACAACGTCAACGGATCCGCCACCAATATCGATACACACAACAGGATTTTGGCCGACGATTTGATGATGGCTGCGGTGATAATAATAAGGCGCTTCGGACTCGGAAAAGGACTTCACGTTTCCGGTCGAGATGCCGAGTATTTTCGAAGACAGACCGGACCATTGGTTTTCAAAAATACCTCTTGAATACTGGGTCATACTCAAAGGGTAAAACCAAGTGATCCTCGTTTTACTTACGTCGCCATCGTTGAGCAAAACTTTAGCCCGTATAAGAAGGAGGATTTCCTCCAAAAAGCATTTCACCCGCTCTTCCGTTCTCAAATCAAAGGACCATTTCAGGTTGGTCAGCACTTCTTCGTCAACATATTGACTTGTCTTCTCATGATAAAACGCGATGTTCGCATTTCGCAAAGTCAGCAGGCTTGTTGCGGATTTGGCTTTTGAAAGGGCGGTACGAATCGGAAAGGAAATATTTTTGGGTTCCGTGGATACTTCGAACACTTCGGCCGGGACAAAGTCCCTTCCTTGAAATACAAAAGAAGATCGGAATTGTGTCCGATCCTCACCGGTATATAAATTGGCAACAAGTCCTTCCGTGTCTTTCCAGCTAAATCCATACGTGTGCTCGTTTCTTTCGCGGTATGCGACGTACGTCGAAGTTGTTCCAAAATCGATAGCAAACTCGTATTCTTTGTGGCTTCTGGAGACAGGCTTCCATCTGGGAATGGTCCAGCCGCAGCGATCATTTTCCGCAAACGCAACTGCGTCAAAATTGCTCTCAATATTGTAATAAACGCTGGCATCGTTAGCGGGCGCGTGCCGGACATGCTCGTTTCCATTTATTATCTTGGAATCGGGCCACGTCAGAAATTTCAGTCCCTTTTGCGATTCACCGGTCAGATACGCAAACATGACAGAGTACTGCGCTGTAGCTCGATCTTGAAAACGAATGAAGGGAAAAACGCAAATATCTATGAATTGATCCGTGACAAGCCTATGGTTCTGGGTTAGAAGTTGGGGATTCAGATGATACGTCGTTTTGAGCGAGACACTTTCATTCTGCTGAATGGGTATCTTTAGGGTCACCTGCACGGAGTCCGGGCTTTCCTGGCTAATGGCGAGGGCGCCCTGAAGATCTTTGATGTCAAAGAACTTTGAGTAAGTCTCCAGTTTTATAGGAAGCAAGTAGCTTTCCTTTTTGCCCGTCAGCACAAAAAAACGCTGCGTATCGAGTTTTTCATTCTTATAGGGAAGACGAATCAAAACATCCTCGAAGAAATCCTCTTCGGTAAGCCAGCTGAATTTTATGTTAGTCCCGGGCAAATCGCGCTCGGATGATTCGTAGGATAACTTGCCTTTGTTTTCGCGCAAATAATCTTTCACCTTGGTATGAATGTCCTGCCACTTGGAACTGACATACCGCAAAGCGGGGTTTCCGTTATAATGGACGGACAAAACTAAGGGGAGTGTCGTAACCGCTACATCCGGTCGACTGGGTTTGATCTTGAAGTCACTGCCTTCGGCAACGGATTTTTGACTGCCAAGTCCCGATAATGGGATGTTGTATTTCGAATAATAGATTTTTGTATTCTTAACCTCGATGGTTTTGTATTCGGATGAAAAATCATCTTTCGAGTATCCGCCGGCAATTGATGAAAGGATTTGAAACAGCGACCGGTCCTTTTCCCGCAATAGGTCCAACGATCGCTTTAGGTAAGAAAAAACATGCGTTGCAAGATTACGCGTTTCGGGGTAGGCCGTAAAAAACTTATGCAAGTACAGTTGAAACTCTTTATCGCGCTCATGCAACGGAATGTTTTTTTCAAAATAGGGTTGCCCTTTTGAATCCATTAACCCGATGGCGCCGAGATGCTTTTGGTTAGGTGATGGACATACGATCGTGACCGGTGATGTTCCCCCGATAACCTCTCCATTAAAAATAAAGACGTGGATATCGTTGAACTCATCAAATTTATGATCCTGTGTCGCGTACAAGTCTAACGTTTCGCCGAGATTTTTATGACTCTTATTACTTGAAGACTTTAAGCCTTCAAGCGCTCCCTGTATATTCCAGGTCACGATTTCCAGACCTCGGCCGCTCAGGTCATTGGCGTGGTATAAAATTTCAAAAAGGTCCAGAGTCTGTGAAACCATCGAATGATAAAATGTATGGCCGTCGACGCCGGTACTGTTGGCAATAGCAAAAGCATATTCGATGAGATGAAACTGAGCAAAGGGGCTCGGTATTGCGCCGACCGGCGCCGATAATTCTTCAACTTTGGAGTCATTAATCTTTTCTAATTCCCGAGGCTCGTAAGAACTAGTTTCCTTCCAGTGCTGTCCGGCCGAGTTATTGTCAGCCCTTAAAGTGAAAGAAAAACCCATAATACCTGACCTTTAATGAATGGATCACACAATAAATTTATCATAAATCTGAGAAACCGTTTGAGACGCAATTCTAAGAAACGAACGGAGTCTCCCGTCGGTTGCGGCCTTAAGGCCTTTAGACGATTTGTTCAGCGACTCAAGAAACGTATCGGCCGACAGGGCTTGTTTTCCAAGCAAAGTTTTCGAAACAATCAATCGCCCGACGACGAGATCGTTGATTGTTTCGATCATACGGAGTTGAATCAGATTAAACGGGTGGAAGGATCGACGGTTGTCCTCCAGTTCCTTCAGCCATTCTTCGAACGCATCGGTGAAATCAATCAATTGGCTCAGATCTGGATCCAGGCGGAAATTAGTCACACCCAGCCCGGTGGCCCAAGCGGCCTGTGGAAATTTTTGATAAAGAATATTCATGATGAATTTCAGATAAAGAACCTGGGTGAGAGGCTTTTGAATCTGAAGAAGAGTTTTATCTCCAAAGTGATAAAAATCCATGATATCCGTATCCCGCACCTCATTTTTGTTTGGCGCCACGAATTCAAAGCACTTGGTTTTGCCCGTGAACATTGGATCGCTGGTCTGTGCGAAATCAATAATGGACATGGCTCCAACTAATTCCGCAACATGCGCTCTGTTTTTTTGCCCGCTACCGCTGGTGATATTGTCGTACGCGGCTTTCGGTGTGTCCGCTACATAATACAGATGATCAAGACCCTGAAGTTGATTCTGATAATAGAGCAGCGCCGATTTTGTTTTCAGCATAAAACTGTTGGAATCGATCGGACTGCCATCGCTGGGGCTGATATTGAAATACGGTAGGACGCTGAGCGCGCCTTTTTTTGCGTTCTTGATCTTATTGCTATCGTCTCCGGAATTCAGTTTTTTCAGCAAGATCGGAAATCCTGCCGCGCCGGTTCCTCCAAAGATGGAACTGGTTATAAAGACCCGGTCACCTTCCTGAAAAACGCTTTCAAATAGTTCGTACTGTGGCGTTTGAGTCATCATGTGTAGTCCAATGGCACCAATATTGGGGTTTCCATAAAACCCGCCGGTCAGATCCAGATCAAAAAAAGAATCCGGAAACAACAGTTTCATAATGCTGCTGTCTTCACGGGAGAGATGATCAAAACCTATAAAATCACGAAATGATTTTTGATTGGTCAATTCGAATGGAAAACGGAATTGATCCATGGTTGGGTCCTTGGCAATTTCGCCAAGCGTCGTCATGGGTGTAGAAAAAAACGCGATGTCGCTATCGCCCGCAGGGTAGGTTTTGCTTCGCAAAGCGACATATTGCCGCAAAAACTCTTCCGTTGAAACCGTATCGCCATTCGTTTTGTCCACATCGATGAGGATAGGCACAATTTCCCAATCCAGTTTTACGCCGGCCCCCAAAAGCATTCCAAGCGACCGCATAATTCGCGCTCCGGTACCACCGATGGCAAATACAAAAATTCTCGGCATAGAGTCTCCGCGTTACAAAAAGCTTAGGGTTTTTCTGTTGGAATATACCGGCCGTTATGGGATCCAAGTTTCATGACCAGGCTCGTCAAAACAAACAACAAAGGCCCCAAAAAAAGGCAGGCAATGAAAAATTGAGCCGGAATAATCCGTGGTTTGAAATTCATCACCACCATGAATCCGATAAAAAGACTTATGACAAAACTAGCAAAACAAAAAAGGACCCAGCTTTTTAAGCTGACTTTTGTCGGGCTCAGCAAGTAATAAAAGTAATAGGTCAATGCCACCACCAGCAGAATAACAAGCCATGCCGTCCACGGAAAAACGGACACTCTCCAAATGGGGTCGGGCTGCCGCGTTGCAAAGAATTCAAAATACCAAGCAAAACTCATATTTCATCTACCTTAGTTTAAAGTCAGTTTCATTGTAAAGTAGTTATTGTCGGCGTCGGCATAGGCTTCATGGATGCCCATCAGGAGGTTTCTGCTGCTGGTATTGCTTAGTGCCTTTATCCACGTCGGCAATTGACGAGATATCCCAAAATTCAAATGATTAGTCTGGATTTCTTTTTTAATCGTCATGAAAATTATGTGAGTAGTGTTTTTGTCCAGACGATCACGGTCGTCCCTATCCATCTCCATTTCGGATAATGCAAAGACTTCGAACGCTACGTTCGTGGTTTTGCCATCCCGAAGGGACAGATTTTTATTCAAAAAAGGGACGGACTGAAGGTTTGCCGGAAGAGATGACAGGTTAACACCGAGTCCCACGGTAATGCGGTTGCTGTCGCCGTATTCGATTTGCTCTATGGTTCTACAATACGAGCCTAAAAACCAATCTCCTTTGCGTCCGGTGTAGTTTAAGACTTGAAAATCTAAGGCGCCAAAAGCTAATCCAAAATCGGCACGCTCAAGCGTTTTATCGGAAACGACTTTCGTATCAAACCATCCGATTTGGTCCGGGCGACCGAATACCATCATATAAAAATATGCACCTGCGCCAACGCCTTTGAGTCGGTAAATAAGAAGCGAGCCATCTTTCGCAAAACGTTTAATCGATTCATTTTTGAACGTCAAATCCTCAACATCGCCTTTTTGGTCTACCAACTCACAATCCGACACAAGAACAGAAATTCCACTTTTGTCGTGATTTCGCATAACCGATTCGATCATTTTCAAAAGCGGCGATGATCGCGCCTTCATCAAGTGACCAACCTTGAGATTGGTATAAAAAAGATCATAATTTATTTTTTGAGATTTATCCGATACCAAATAGTATCCTTCACCGGCGATTTTTTTCTGTTCCAGGGCGTAACGCGTATTGCGGAGAATAGTCGATAAAGTAATTCTAAGTGTGGTTGTCTCTCCGGCAAGGCGCTTCATACTGGTAGAATTATCAATAAAAAACTGCACTTGTCCAAACGCCAAAGAATCTGAACTTATTACGCAGGGGCAACCCGTGCCGTCTACCGCTTCATCCGGGGTTGATTCGCAGAGATCGAGATGATCCGGAACTCCATCGTGGTCTTTGTCGGGTACGCTTTTGCATGATATGAAAAATACGGCAACCACTCCGATCAAAATATATCTCGAGATCATTAACATTTCGTCATGACTTTCGGAGGATTAAACAAAGAATTCCAGTTCATATTGTGGATTAAATAAGGACACGAACTCAACGTATGCAAAAAATAATTATGAAACGCACCGTAGGCACACCGCTCTTAGCCGCTTACTGTGTTGCCTCTAAAAAGTAGCATTTGATTCAGCTAAAGTCAATCGCATTCGTCTGGGGGAGCATTAAAAACCACTATTTCAGGCACTACTTATCGATATTCTAAAGGGCTTGCATTATACTTCCGTAAAATCGGTCTTGAAACTTTATTTTATGTTATGCGTTACAGTTTTTGCCCAAACTAAGACGAAAGGCTCATTAGTTCCCCGTTAGTTTCCCCACAAAGACAGTCAAAGCTCCGGAGAAGTTTCTCAAGAGCACATTATTCTACTTCTAAAAAAAGGATCCTTATGACAAGACTTCTGGTGACCTTTTTCGCTATTTTTTTGCCCATTTACGCGCAATACGAAACACCTAAAATAGACGGAAGAATCGATGATAAGGAGTGGTCCGACGCCAAAGTGTATGAAGATTTTGGCATGATCGTTCCCAAAACAACGGAGAAATATTTTGACAAAACGATCGTCTATATCAAACAATCACCCGATGCTATGTATTTCGCGGTCAAATTTTGGCCGAAAGGCAAAGTCATCAGCAAATCGCTCATCCGTGATCGATCCACCGACGAAGAAAATGAGTTTTTTATTCTGCTTGACCTCGAAAATAAGAGGCGAAACGGATATGTTTTCTCCTTCAGTTTTTTGAATAACCAGCGTGATGCGATCATCTATAATGAAAGAAATCAGTCCTACGAATGGGATTGGATTTGGGAATGCAAATCCACGATATTTAGCGAAGCCAAGGACGGGGAACCGGGATACATCGAAAGTGAAGTAAGGATACCGGTTGACAAAATTCAAAACAAAAACAAGTCTCAGATAGGCGTCGATGTTCAACTTTTCGGCTACCGACCTGACGGTCAAAGTTTTTTCTACTCTATTAATCCGGAGAGCGAGTTGCTCACACTAAAGAGTATGGTTACTATGAATATTCAGCCTTTTAACGAGCGGTTGAATCTAAATTTCACGGCCACGCCGTATGTAGTCATGAGCCAACTCTCGAAGGAGAAATTTAAGCAATCGGTGGGTGGTGAAGTCAATGTCAGCCTGGATCGTCAGACTCTGAAAGGAACGTTCAATACCGATCAATCAACGTTGGAAGCTGATCCGTTTGATTTTTCGCTTTATAGGAAGCCTATTTTCCTGCGGGAAAAACGTCCCTTTTTTAGTAAAGACCTGGACATTTACAGGACGCCGATCAATCTATTTTATACACGGGCTATCACCGATATTCATGGAGGCCTTAATTATACCTATCGAAGCAATTCATTTAAGGCCGGAATAGCGGCCGTTGAAGAAGAGCCTTTAGCGGGAGACACCACCAATCAAAAACGTCGGTTCCTGGTTGCACGACCCAATCTTAATTTCAAAAATGGGAGCCTCGGATCGACCCTGATTTATTCGAAGGACCCGCTCAACAACTACACTGAAAAAATTGCAAGCATAGACGGACGGGTCGTTCTAAAACGCTGGAGCATTCAGCCTCAAATCATTACCAATACGAAGGGCCTCGCCTATCGCGGCAATGTTTCCTACCTGTACAATCCGGCGGGAGGCCCTTACGCGGATGCCGTCTATGCGCGCTACGACAAAAAATTTGATGCGTTGACCGTTTTTAATAATTATGGCAATGACTACGATGAAATCAATGTCGGCGGTGGGTATCAATTTGTCTATAGCCGATCCTATTTTTCAAACCTCAACATGAATGTTTCTTACTACAGTGCCAAGAAGATCAGCGAAGACTTTACTCATCAGGAAAACATCAATTCGAACCTAAGCTATAAAGCGGCAGACTGGGTCTCGGTCAATCATTACTTTGAATACAATCGTCCCGATGAAATAAAAGACTCGGCCAAAATCACGCGGACCAATTTCTTAGAGGACCATAGCGTCAAATTTGTCTACAAAAATCATTCTTTGGATTTGGGTTATAATTCCGGTCCCTATTACGGATCGTTCCTGCACAATCCCTACGCGACCATGGAACTCAATTTTTTGGGTAGAATTGGCATCAATCTGTCTTATCGGCGTCAAAACTATTCTGAGGAGGATAAAACGATCTACCGGGTCAAGCTGGACTACCGGATTTACGACAAGCTTTATTTAAGGTCTTTTTATCAACGACAACATGATCCCGACAAAAAGGATTTGAACTTATGGAACTCCCTATTGCAATATGAGTTTTTCGCCGGAAGCAATCTCTATTTTGTACTAAATTTGCAGGGGGACAAACTGGACCAGGTCGGCCAATATTTCAAAGTCGCGTATGAATTCGTCCTCTAAAGATTAATCGAAAATAAAAGCGCACAAGACCATCGTATTGTGTGCTTTTCGCAAGCAAAAGTTATCGGACGCAACCAATCCCTCGCCTTGCGAAGACGAGGTCAGGGAGTGGTTGGCGTACGCAGCTCAGGGACTTTTGGCGGATTAGCCCCGCCAAGGATAATCCGTTCAATACATTCTATAACGCGATCTGGATTTTCGATCACTTCTTCATTTGTAAATCGCATAATTTGCAACCCTAATGCTTCGATCTGCATTTGACGATTGTTATCATATTGTTGGGTATGTGCATGGCTCGACCCATCCACTTCAATCACCAGCTTATGTTTCGGGCAATAAAAATCAACGATGAATGGGCCGATCCCATGTTGGCGGCGAAATTTGACTCCCGCACAACTCCTGGTTTTCAGGCCTTGCCATAAAATTTGCTCAGCTTTTGTAGCGTGGCTTCGCAAATCATGTCGGCGTTCTTTTTGATCATGTCGATTAAAAATGATTCCCATACTTGAAAAGTACATCGCGAAGAGGCAGATATTCAGTCAAAATTTGA
>JANNSF010000148.1:0-5445 GCA_031402315.1 bacterium
CAACGTATGGAGGTCTGTCGGGCCGCGATATGGAGGCTATTGCCATTGGATTGGAAGAGGTGTTTGATCCACATTATTTGCACTATCGCATTGCCAGCGCGACTTATTTTGGCGATCACCTTCATCGCATGGGTGTCCCCACCATTCGTCCGGTCGGTGGGCATGCGGTTTATGTGGACGCCAAATCTCTTTATTCTCATATACCGGTTCATGAATATCCTGGTCAGGCTTTGGTCTGCGACCTTTACCGGATCGGTGGCGTACGTGCGGTTGAAATCGGGTCGGTGATGTTTGGTAAATACGATGGCGCCGGTCGATTAATCGCAGCCCCTCAGGAACTTGTTCGACTCGCCATGCCGCGACGGGTCTATACGCAGAGCCACATTGATTACGTAATCGAAGTGTTTGAAAAAATAATAGAGAAGAAAAAGGAAGCGCGTGGCGTTAAAATTGTCTATGAACCAAAATTCTTAAGGCATTTCACGTCGCATTTTGCAGAAATTTGATAACCTTCACATCCATCCTTAACGGAAGCCGCCATGAGTAATGCCCTTGATGCCATTTTCAGACCACAATCAATCGCCGTTCTTGGCGCATCAAGTAAAGATAATTCTATCGGGAAGCAGATCGTTCGAAATTTGATTCAGTACGAATTTCAGGGACCGATCTTTCCGGTCAATCCTAATGCCAAAGTAGTTCACAGCATTAAAGCGTATAAAAATATTCTGGAGATTTCGGATCCCGTAGATCTTGCCATCATTGTTGTTCCGGCGGCGTTGGTTTTAGATGTCGTAAGGGATTGTGCAAGAAAAGGTGTGAAAGGATTGGTTGTTATCTCCGCGGGATTCAACGAGACCGAATCCGGAAAAAGCCGCGAGAAAGAATTGCTCGAGATCGTTGAAAAGAATAATATGCGCATGATCGGACCTAATTGTATGGGCGTCATCAATACCGACCCTGCGTTCAAACTGGATGCCACGTTTGCACCGACACTTCCTCAACACGGCAAAATAGGGTTTATGTCTCAAAGCGGCGCCCTTGGCATGGCCATTCTCGATACGGCCAAAAATCTTGATCTTGGAATTTCAATGTTCGCCAGTATGGGTAATAAAGCCGATGTTTCCGGTAACGATCTGATCGAATACTGGCGCGACGATCCGGACACGCAATTGATACTTATGTATCTTGAAAGTTTTGGCAATCCAAGAAAATTCACACGTATTGCCAAATCGATTACGAAAACAAAACCCATTTTGTGTGTCAAGTCGGGTAGAACACTTCAGGGCGCTTCGGCAGCGTCATCTCACACCGGCGCGATTGCGTCGAGCCTTGATGTGGCGGTCGATGCACTTTTTGAAAAATGTGGCGTGATTCGTGTGTCGTCTATTGACGAGTTATTTAGTTTAGCGCAGGCCTTCGATTCGCAGACTATTCCCAAAGGGAAACGGGTTGCCATTATTACCAACGCGGGCGGGCCGGCTATCATGGCCACGGACGCGGTCGTCAATTCAGGTCTTCAGATGGCCGTCTTGTCGGACGAAACTAAAGTCGCACTTAGCAAGTTCCTGCCCGCCGAGGCGAATATGAATAATCCTATCGATATGATCGCCAGTGCAACCGAAGTCAATTATAAAAAAGCGCTGGATGTTATTTTGACAGACCCTGAAGTCGATTCCGCAATTGTTATTTTTGTTCCGCCTATCATGATCAATCCGATGGCGGTTGCAGAAAGCATTATCGTCACGAGCCGGAAAGTTCCTGAAAAGGTGGTGATGGCTTGCTTTATGGGTCAGCAAGAGGCGCAGTCGGCGATACACCATATGCGGCAAAATAGTATTCCCGTGTATCATTTTCCGGAGACGGCGGTTTATGCGCTTCAAGCAATGAATAAATATGCGGACTGGAAAAATCGGCCGGAAAGTTCTGTCCGACAATTGCCGATCGACAAGGCGCCAGTCATCGAAATTTTAAAACTCGCATACGAACAAAAAAGGAAGCAATTAGGTTTTGAGGAAGTCAAATCAATATTATCGACATATGGTTTTCCTCTGGCGGATTCAATTATTGCACCCCTCGACGACTGGAAGTCCATACTCGATTTTATCAAAGGACATCCGGTGGTGGTTGCCAAATTAATAGCGCCGGATCTCACGCATAAGTCCGATGTCGGCGGCGTAGTATTAGATCTCAAAACGGAAGCGGAGATTAAGAAGGCCATTGAAGGTTTTAATAAAATCTGCGAAAAAAACAAGATCACTCCACAAGGCGTCTTGATCCAGGAAATGCTAAAGGGAGGAAAAGAACTCGTTCTGGGTATGAATCATGACAAGGACTTTGGTCCATTGATCATGTTTGGTCTCGGCGGAATCTATGTCGAAGTCCTGAAGGATGTTACGTTTAATATGGCTCCCATTGACGCGACGGAGGCCCGGGAAATGGTGGAAAATATCCGTGCGTATTCCTTGCTCAAAGGAATTCGCGGGGAAAAGGCCGTCGACATGGCTTCGATCGTGGATGCGTTGGAACGCTTGTCACAGCTTGTGATCGATTTTCCGGAGATCAAAGAAATTGACATCAATCCGTTTATGACATTCCCGGAAAAAAATAAGTGTAAAGTTGTTGATGCGAGGATATCTCTAAACTAGTATTTAACCGCAAAAACAAATAGTTACCATACCGCCATCATAAAAGGGCCACTTATTAGTGATCCGCCTCATGCGGACACATGATACATGTCCTTTTGCGCGAGGCAGAATTACCTTAGCTTATAAAAGCCGCGAGGCACCAAAACGTTGTGAAAACAAGTACAGCAAGGAGGTGTCAGATGTCAATCATCAAATTTACTCCCGAACACAATTTATTGGCCGATTTCGCCAATATGCAGAAACGATTCAATGAGTTATTTTCCGATTTCATTAGTCCTTCGGACGCTTGGAAAGGAAATACGGACGTGTGGAATCCATCGGTCGACATTATCGATCGTAAGGAGGATGTTTTAGTAAAGGCAGAACTTCCGGGCGTCCGTAAGGACGATGTCAAGATTACGTTGCAGGAGAACGTCCTGACGATAAAGGGCGAAAAGAAAATGGAGAACGAGTCAAAAGAGGATGGATTTCATCGGATCGAGCGAAGCTACGGTCACTTTGTGCGCTCGTTTACGCTGCCGATGGGCGTAAAAAATGATGGAATTCAGGCCGACTACAAAGACGGGATTCTGACGATTAAGCTCCCAAAAAGTGAGGAAGCCAAGAAAAAGGAAGTTGAAGTACACATTGGCTAAGTGAAAGGCCATGTCATGCCCAAGATCATGATAATTGAGGATCAGCCTCAACTGCGGATGTTATATCGAATCGAATTGGAGGGCATGGGGTACGAGGTCGAATGCGCGGAAGATGGGAGGAAGGCACTGTCGGAATTGAAGGAATTTCGACCGAACCTTATCGTGCTGGATATTAATATGCCTCAGGGCGATGGTCTTGAATTTCTGGAGTGGGTGATTTCAAATCACGTCGGTATTCCGGTTATCATTTATACAGCGTATTCACACTACAGAGATCAATTGATATGTATGGGCGCCGAGGCGTATTTGATAAAATCTTCGGACATGACCGAATTGAAAGTGGAGATCATAAGGCTTCTCGGAACCGAATCCGTCGTAGCATAATGACTCAAAGGCGGCCCGAGAAGTTTCGCGGCCGCCTTCCTTTTTGAGCGAGCTTTTAGATTACTATCGAAAGGCAAATTTTCTTATGAAAATTGGAACCATTTTCTATCCAACCGATTTTTCTCCAAGCGCGGAAAATGCATTAAACTACGCCATCTACGTGGCCAGAAAATTCAAAGCCTCCTTGCTCTTTTTTCACAGCGATGAATATTCATCCTTGCTGGATTCCCCCAGCGTTCACGCGTATTCGGGCTATTCCGCCTTATCGGAGGCCATCGAGAGAGTGTCCCGCGATTCGTTGAAAGACTTGGTTTCAAGAATTCCTCCGGACATAAAGACACGGTCGATTTATACCGTCGGCAGGGCGTATCATCAGATTTTGATGACATCGTTTGACGAAAAATCGGATCTGATTGTCATGGGCACGCAAGGGCGGAGTAATCTCAGCAACTACTTTATGGGTAGCAATGCGGAACGCGTTGTGCGACACTCGACTTGCCCGGTGCTAACGGTAAGAAAGGGGCAATCGTCGCCGGAATTCAAGAAGATTGTTTTTGGCGTAGACTTTTCACTTTCCAATATTGACTTGATCGGCAAGGCCGTTGATCTGGCCTCTCATTTTGGAGCCCACTTGCTACTGGCTAACATCGAAACGATGGAGGATGAATTTTCGGATTCCGATGATGCCTTCCGGCAGATTCTGTCGGAAACCGATTTCAAAGGAGTCGCTCATTCAACGAAAGTCAATCGAAATGCGAATGTGTACGATGGCTTGAATGATCTGGCAAAAGAAGAAAAAGCCGATCTCCTGGTGATCGGCACGCATGGTCAGAATATTAAACGATTTGTCATCGGCAGCCGGGCATCAGGCATCGTGAATAATACCATGATTCCTGTGTTGACATTTCCGCATGAAAGCTAGTTCAGTTTGTATTGAACCGGTAGGGCCTTTGGCACAATGGATTGGCGGTTGCCGCTTTCATTGCTTTGTAACTGATAGTCAGCGAAGCTAGAAAAAGCAAAACCCCAAGGGCCGCGAAAAAAATGAGGGGACTCATATCAATTCGATAAGCGAAATTTTGTAGCCATTGGTTCATTGCATAGTAGATAATCGGCCATGCGATGACATTTGCAATTGTAACATGTACTAAATATTCTTTGTGGATGGGTCTCCATGAAGCAGAAGGTAGGTCATCATTTCAAAGACAGTAGAATCAACGTAATAGCCACGGTTTTCAATGAAATGATTTTCTCCGGAAGTTACAACGGTGCGACCCAGTTTACTGAACCGGACATAATTCTCAACCTCAGGAGAATTCCGCGCGACATGTGGCCCTATCGCGTACGGAACACAGGCCCAATTGTCAATTTGAATGCGGAATAGGCGGTCCGCGTTTATAGAATGTCGGTCAAACTGAAGTTCACCATAAACGTAAATGCCAATAATGGTGCAAGAAGCAACGCCGACGGCCAATCCAAAAATATTGATCAGAGAATACAGTTTTGCTTTTGCAAGCGTACGAAAAGCGATAGTGAAATAATGTCCAATCATTTGGGATTCTTAGTTTGCAAATCAAAGCTATTCATACTTCAAAGACTTGACCGGATTCGCGATTGCCGCTTTAATAGCATGAAAACTTACTGTAAGAAGGGCTATGCTCAAGGCTATTCCACCGGCAAAGATAAATGTCCCGGCTCGGATTTCCGCGCGGTAGGCAAAATCGTCGAGCCAGAGGTTCATTGTGTAGTAAGCCAGAGGCCCGATGAGCAAATTGGCCGCG
>JANNSF010000149.1:0-12456 GCA_031402315.1 bacterium
CAAATTCTTTTCTGAAGTTGAAATCAATTGGATGGAAAACTAATCCTAGAATCATCTTCGAACCCCTTGCGGGTTTACCGGTTCTTCCAAAAGGGAAGCCTTTGGCGCGAGACAGGCTCCTTCTCACAATGAGATCCTCGGAGAATCCTTTGGATTCCCGGGAAACCATTCGGACAAAGCATTGGCTTTTTTTGACAATTTTTTTAAGAATGAAAATAAAATTGATTCCGCCATTTTAGGGCATTATACTCACGCCCGAAAAAAAAGGACACCAATTAATTCGTAAAAGGTACTATGCACAGTGTTATTATAGAAAGCCTCCACAAACTTTCACAAAACCTTTGGTGGAGTTGGAATTCCGACGCCCATGAGATTTTTCATGAATTGTCACCCCAGGTATGGAATTTCACCAATCGTAATCCCGTCGCTATTTTGTCGGCCATCAGCCCAGCCGAGCTACACGCACGCCTTCTGGACCAAGCCTTCGTCACACGCGTTAAGACCGTTCTGGATAAATTCGAATTCTACGTAAACGAAGAAGCCTCCGTCTATAAGGAATTTTCAAATCATCCGATTGCGTATTTTTCGCCTGAGTTTGCCTTGCACGAGTGTTTACCGATCTATTCCGGAGGACTCGGAGTACTATCCGGCGACCATATCAAATCCGCAAGCGATTTAAACCTGCCCTTGGTCGGTATCGGGCTCTTTTATCGACAGGGTTATTTCTCACAGCAATTGACTCTCGATGGTACCCAGGAGGAACGTTACCATCTGAACGAGCCGGACCGTTTACCCATGGAGCTTGTGCGCTATCCCAGCGGAAAACCGATGGTGATTTTGGTAGAAATAGGACACAGCTTGGTCCATCTTAATGTCTGGAAAATTAAAGTGGGGCGAATTTCGTTGTATCTTTTGGACAGTAATCACCCCAACAACGAAGAACACTACCGGGATCTCACATCCCGAACATACGGCGGTGATATTACAACTCGCATTTGCCAGGAAATGGTAATGGGTATTGGCGGTGTCCGGGCTTTGACAGCTCTCGGCATCTCACCTTCCGTGTATCACATGAATGAAGGTCATAGCGCGTTTTTGACGTTTGAATTACTCTACAATAAGATCTCCGAAGGCGTTTCCATTGAAGAAGCTGAGGTCTGGATACGGCAACACTCTGTTTTTACGACCCACACTCCCGTTCCTGCAGGACATGATCGTTTTACGGAAGAACTGTTGAATTTTTCGATGAATAATTATTCTGCTTTGATTGGAATTCCCGTAGAGAAACTAATGAACTATGGGCGTGTGGAAAAAGATAACAAAAAAGAGACCTTTTGCATGACGGTACTGGCTCTAAAAATGTCTTTGAAATCTAATGCCGTGAGTGAACTCCATGGCAGTGTTTCTCGGACCATGTGGAAACCACTCTATCCCGATTTCGATGAAAAACATATTCCGATTACCCACATCACCAATGGCGTGCATCTCGAAACCTGGCTGCATCCGCGCGGCGCCAATTTTTGGAAAAATCATCTGGGCGAACAGTGGACTCAGGAAATTCGAAAAGAAGATTTTTGGAAAAAATTGCTCGACCCTCAGTTCATCTCCGACGAAGCCATTTGGGCTATGCGTTACGAATTGCGTCGCACCCTGATCGAATTTGTCAGGACGAGGCTATTTGAGCAACAGCGTCGTCTGGGCGGTAACAATTTTAATATGTACGCAAATTTGTTTTCCCCCGACGCGCTCACTATTGGTTTTGCAAGGCGTTTCGCCACGTACAAACGGGCGCCCATGATTTTAGAACAAATAGACCGCATTACTAAAATCGCCAACGATCAGGAACGGCCGGTCCAAATCATTTTTTCAGGCAAGGCCCATCCACGGGACGAGTACGGAAAGGCATTTATCAAACGCATCGTTGCCATTAGCCGAGATCCAAAATTGTTTGGACGCGTTGCATTTTTGGAAAATTACGATATGGGCGTCGCACGTTACTTGATAGCAGGCTGCGATGTGTGGCTTAATAATCCTCGCCGTCCGCAAGAAGCGAGCGGAACGAGTGGGCAGAAAATAACGATTCATGGCGGTCTCAATTTTAGCATTCTTGACGGATGGTGGCGGGAAGGATACGACGGAAAGAATGGCTTTGCTATTGGAAAGGATGAGTCGTCCAACGATGAGGCGGCTCAGGATACGCTCGATCTGGATAATTTATACACCACACTTGAAACAAAGGTCTTGCCGAAGTTTTACAATCGGGATGTCCAGGGTATCCCTCGCGCCTGGATCATGACCATACGCCACGCGATGGCAAGTCTCCTGCCTGTTTTTAATACCGATCGCATGGTTAGGGATTATGTGGAAAAACTCTACCGAAAAAAATGAGGCCTGGAGATATCACTTAGAGAATTGACGCGACGGCCTGATACCCACTCTTTGCGGCACTCTCGATCGTACCGGGCAGATACGTTTCCGTCCAATCCCCTGCCAATAATAAGTTTCTCACTTCGCAGACTGACGAAGGCCGTTTTCCCTGATCAAATCGACAAGTCGCCTTCCTCTCTTTGATGGTTTTAAACCGCAATACATCCGATTCGTAAATCTGAGGAAACAGTTTCATCAGATCGATCATGAGCCGCTCTTCGATTGCTTTGAGCGGTCGATCCATCCATTCATCCGCAGCGCTGATCGTTATTTCTAAAACGTTGTGGGTCTTCTTGAATACCCATTGAATCCCGGTGTCAATACAGCCAATGAATTTACCTTCAAATAATTCGTTTATATCAATGCTGGATTTGATCCAAACGTAGACGGATAAGATTGGCGCAAAGGAAAAATCAGAATTGCCAAGAACTCTTGAATAGTATGAACCTGGAATCACTTCCTGCAATTTCCAATAAGGAATAGCGCATATGTAGTAATCCGCCTCCAAAACTTCTCCGGACTTTAGCTGGATTGATACGACCCGATCTTCATCAAGATTAAAATGGCGAAGCTTTTTAGTTAATAGAATTTGACATCGCTTATGTTTTAAGTACGCTTCCGCAGGGTCAACTAGAAATTCGCTTAGTCCTTTATCCGGTAAAATAAACCGCGACGCGTCTCTTGATTTTAAAAACATGAGCCGTAGCGCTCCAAAAAAAATATCCGCAGAGGCTTCTTTTGGATAAACATTCATCACCGCAAGACACACCGGCTCCCAAAAGTATTTCATAACTTTTGGCGATTGATTCCAATCCTCTAAAATTTTCGACAATGTTTTGTTATCCGGACGTCTAAAATGAGATCGAATACCGGCCGTCAGAAGGCGCCATTTTTCAACCGAAGAAAATTTTTCAAAGCGCATCAAACTGAATATGAAATGGAATGGCGATGGTAGAGCCGGTATTTTAAGCGTGGTCACAAAACCACCGGGTTCGATAAACGAAATATTGGAATTTTTTTCCAGCGTGACATTTTGACCCAAGGATCGAAGCCAGCTAATCGTGTAGTCGTAACATCCCATCAAAAGATGTTGGCCGTTATCAAGCGTGTCGTTTTGGTCGTCAAAAGAAAATGTGCGACCACCCAGGTGCGGCCTCTGCTCGATGAGAATTACCTTAAAACCGCGACGGACCGCTTCTGTTGCGGCCACAAGTCCCGCAACGCCGCCTCCAATAACAATAACTTTTTTCACGATCGCAGGGTTTGAATCCACGATTTGACGATGGCCGAAGTTTTTTCGTAGGGCGTCAACGATGCCCTTTTGGGTGACCCGGGCTTATGGGTCTCAATTTTTGTTAAAAGTTCACGGTAAATATTTTGCATGGCACGAGCCGGAAAAAGTTCGCGCTTAAAAGCAATCTGGTCAAACAATTCATCGGCTTTAGTATGATGTTCCCATGCGCGCAAGGATAATACCTTAAAAGCGTTCGATCGTTCGGCCTCTTCCCCATTCCAAACATTTTCCGGTAAATAGTTTCGCCCGGACGCCCGATCTTTCTTTTCGTCACGTACAATATTCGTCAACTGCAACGCCAACCCAACATGAACCGCATAATCCCGGGACCGCTTGTCGTGGAGCCCTAAAACCGAAATCACCATCAGGCCTACCGTGGACGCAACCTTATAGGCGTACTCTTCCAATTGGTCCAACGATGGAAAACTGCTCTTCTTCAAATCCAATTCGACACCCAGCAGTAATTCCCTGAACCATTCTGCGTTGATATTGTATAATTTTATGACCCTGGACAATTCAGTAAGGACATACCCTTCCGGAGACCCTTCTAAGGCCTTGTTTACGGAAATTTTCCACTCGGATAATTGCTTCATGTCATTGGCTTCGTCCGCAATATCGTCGGTCATCCTGCAAAACGTATAGATCGTCAGAAGGGACTTCCTTTGTTCACGACTCGTCAGGAGCATAGGCCAGTAGAAGTTGCTTTTTGCTCGACGAACAAAACGCGGGAGACTTTGTGAATTTATTTCCACAGCGATCGAACTCCGATCTTTATTTTATCTATACCCTGCAAAGAAGGGCGACGATCACGCACATTGTAGTGTATTGATTCAATTTTCTCAAGTAGAGTCATGCCGGACAACCAAATCGCTTTGATCTCACAACGCTCGGGAAAGTTAAGTCTATTCCACATGCCGAAGCTTTTCGAAAAAAATTGTCGGACTAGATCAATTTCAAACTTAAGCAAGTTGACAAACGAAGAATTAATAACGCCGTCCTTCCAATTGGTTTCCGAGTAACTAAATAACTCCATGTCGCTAAGAGGCAAATACAACCGATTTTTCTTCTGGTCAACAAAAATATCCTGCCAATGATTGACCAGCTGAAGCCCCGTACAAAGGGCGTCGGACTCCCTGCAAAGGAGGTCCCATTGAGCATGGGATGAGTAGCCCAAGAGATATAGAACGATTCGCCCGACGGGATTCGCCGAAAACTCGCAATACTCGAGAAGTTCGCTCATGGTCCGGTAGCGATTTTTGATCAGATCAATGTTATAGGCATTGAGTACCGCATGAAATAAGTCGATTGGAATTTTTCTCTCCCGTATCGTATGGCCGAGTGCCAAAAAAAGATCGTCCTCGGAGTCCATTTCCATACAAGCATTCAACTTAGTTTTCCAGGATAACAACTGCTGGAGGCGCAAGTCAAGCGGCAAATCCCCGTGATCCGCCAGATTATCGCCAATTCTTAGATAAAGGTAGACCGGATAAAAGTGTTTCCGTGCTGCCTTTGGAATGAGAAAGGAGGCTATCGGGAAATTTTCCGAATGTTCCGAGGCCAATATTTTGCATACATGGTAAGCGTGGGTCAGCTTAGGATTCATTGTTCTTCGCGAGCATGGAAAAGATCGTAATCCCCACGAAAAAATTCATAAGCGATAGCGCGCCGTAAATGCGGTGGCCCCAGTTGAAGGCGTGCCGAGCCTCCGATGGATCGGTTAACCGAGGCGTATCAAAATTAATAGTTGGTCGAAGCGATTCCATCCAACCAAAAACTCCGATGGAATAAACAACCAGTAACACAAGCATCAGGCAACTCAAATAGAGTACTATTTTTCTCTCGGATTTTTGAACGAACATGGCAATTACGAATAACAAGGCACAAGCCCACTCGGTGTAATGGGCGGTGCTGAGAACGAGCGAATTTACTACACCGGCAATATTTTTGGATTCGAGATGAGAAAATATAACGCCCGCAAGAATAGCTTTCAACGCGACCAGACCTATCCAGGCACCGAGTGAAAAAACAGCCGTCGATCGATAGTAGTTTTTCATAAACTCTTTACAAAAAAAATCGCTGAGGTGAAAATGGCGTCATCAAAGGCGACGCTTTTTGGCCGGTCAAGTGATCGGCCATTAGTTTTGCGGTAATCGGCGTAAGTAAAATACCATTTCTGAAATGACCGATTGCGACGGATAAATTACTCAGTCCCGTGGATCCAAGCGCCACATACTTATCCGGCGAACATGGCCGGAGGCCTGCCCACGTACTTTCAAGGGTGAATCCGGTTGAATTGGGGATAATCGCTTTGAGCTTCTGCATAAATCCTTGAATGATCACGCGCGATGTTTCTTTTACGAACCCGCTTTCTTCGATCGTCGAACCGACGAGCAACCGACCGTCGTTACGCGGGACATAGTAGAAATCTTCTTGATAAGCCGCATGCCGAATAAAATCAGGCTTTGGCATCTGCAAACAGGTCATCTGGCCGCGAATCGGCGTTATTTCCGGGATGAAGTTCTTTAATTCCGGGAATTGAGACGACCATGCCCCGGCCGCCAGAACGTAGCGCGCCGCGGATATTTTTTCTCCACCAATACGGACGGCTTCAATGGCGTCATTGTTAAGAATAAAACTATCAGCCGCTGCATTTTCATACAGGTCTACCTCTTGCTGAATACAAGCTTTTTCAAGGGCATGGGCAAATTTCCGATTTTCCACCTGATGATTATCCGGCAAATGGATAGCCTTGTAGCCTTCGGCCAAGGCCGGCTCATGATCGCTGGTTTCGTGGGCATTCCACAAAATCGCACGCATCCCCCATTGCCCAAAATCATTCATCAGCCGATCGGTCGATTCGCCCGTGGGGAGCAATTTGAGAATACCTTCTTTTCGATATTCGCAGTTGATGCCACTGAGCCATTCGACACGACGGACAAACTCTTCGAACATGAGTTGGCTTTCACGGCAGAGATTAAAAAAGGATTTGGCAAGTGCGTCACGATCCGAGTACGTATGCAACATGAGCTGCGGTTCCAGCATCCCGGCGGAAGCCCAGGACGCTTCTTTGCCGAATTCTCCTTTGTCAAGAACTGCAATCGCAAGTTTGTTTTGGCGAAATTTTAACTCCGACGCAATGCCAAGCCCTATGGCGCCACCCCCTATAATCAGGACATCGTAGTTTTTCAAATGGTGTACTTTT
The DNA here is from genome assembly GCA_031402315.1 of bacterium. Classification (GTDB taxonomy): domain Bacteria; phylum CLD3; class CLD3; order SB21; family SB21; genus JANNSF01. The sequence goes on from JANNSF010000149.1 coordinate 6,924, forward strand.
TTTGTGTCAAAAGAAGCCCAAGTAAGGAAGCTTATTTTCGTGGTGCGAATATATTTAGGAAGGACGTGAAATGCAAGGCGGCGAAGCCTTGCATCTGAGTATGAATTTACTACCTTGTCAAATTATGGTCCTTCGATGTCGGTGCATAATTTTCTTCCTTATTACGATTGGCCTAAAACCGCTGCTCGCCGGAGAAGGTTCATTGGGTGGCGTTATTTCGGATTTGGAATCGCGCGAGCCGGTCGTGGGTGCCAATGTCTATCTCGAGAATACGTCCTTCGGTGCGGTGACGGATCTCAAAGGCCATTATTCTATAAAAAATATTCCGACGGGTTCTTACAGACTGATCGTACAGTGCCTTAGCTATCAATCCCTCGTTCAACCCATTACGATTGAATCCAAGCTTCTGCGGCTCAGTCTATATCTTGCTTTCCAGTCTCTGGAGGGTGACGAGGTGACGGTCACGGCGGATCAGCAAAGAATTGAGATGCGGATCGAACCCAGCGTCATTGATCTCAAGCCGCGTGAAGTCAAAATGCTGGCCGGCGGTTTTGAAGACGTGTTTCGATCCGTCGCGACTTTGCCTGGCGTTGTATCAACCAGTGATTTCAGCTCGCAGATCGTCGTGCGTGGCGGCAATCCCGATCAAAACCTGGTTCTTATGGACGGTGTCGAATTGTATAATCCCTATAGACTTTTTGGCGTTACCAGCGCATTTAATCCACAAACGGTATCACATTTTGAATTATCGCAAGGAGGATTTCCGGCCAAGTATGGGGATCGCCTTTCGGGGGTCTTGGTTGTGGAAAATCGCAACGGCAATGCGGATCGATGGTTCGCCGGAAATCTCAATGCCAGTGTGACCGACGCCAATTTTGTGATCGAAGGCGCCTTGCCGGAACAGCTCAACGGATCATGGCTCATGTCAACCCGGAGAACGTATTATGACCTCGTAGCGAATAAGTTTATTGATGGCGCCACCGCGCTTCCTTTTTTTCTGGATTTTCAATCGAAGGTCACGGTCAATCCTTTTGATCACCATACATTTTCTATTTTTGGACTTGCCAGTCGTGAAGGTGTGGATATTCAAAATCCGGACGTACGAGACGGTGACAGTATTAGTGCATTCAATTCTACCTATAATCAGGTTCTCAGCGGCACGTGGCTCTTTACACCGGATGACCGTTGGTCATTTGGCACGGTCGTTTCCTACTATCGTAATCCATCCGAAAGCGACTTTGGGGGAAGCGGGCAATTCCAAAACAATACGACGATTGACACCGTCCGAGTTTTTAATGTAAAACTCGACCAGGCGATCTCAAGTTTTTCAATACGGCACGACGCCTCGTTTCAATTGTCCAATACCCATCGTTTGGAATTCGGAGGGTTATGGCAAGAGCTCCAATCCGATATTCAATGGAAAGTCAAGCGCACACTCGCGCGTACGACGGGAAATGATCGACGTGGCGGATCGTCACTTCCGGAATTTTTCAGCAGCCCTAATAAATCTTTTACGCGAACCGGTGTCTATCTTCAGGACACCTGGAGTGTTTCGCCAAACCTTGTTCTGCAAGGAGGCCTTCGTTGGGACTATTCCGCCTTCAACGAAAAACAAACACTCTCTCCACGCCTTAATGCCTCGTATCGACTTGACGAAAAAACAAAAGTAAAGGCCGCGTGGGGTTTGTACTACCAGTCGCCGGGGTACGATAAACTGGTTAATCAAAATTTTTTCGTCGACTACTCAAAAAAAATAAACCTCCGGCCGGAGCAAGCCCAACATTGGATTCTTGGTGTCGAACGCTTTTTAACAAGGCAAACACTGCTGAAAACAGAAGTGTATTTTAAGCCTTACCGCGATCTGATCACAGGACGTGAGCAATTTTTGGACGATGGCACTCGAACGGTGCCTATCCTTTTTCAAAATGCTCTAGGCCAGAGAATCAGCCCGCCCGATTCTCAAGCGGTCATCGATAAACTTAATTTGCGGTCGGTCTCTACGACACCGTCTAACGATGGAAAAGGTTTCGCGTATGGCGTCGAGGTTTTTCTGCAAAACGACCGCCTGCGCCGCAACGATCGCTTTTCGGGATGGATATCGTACGCCTACGCGGTGGCAAAACGTACTTCCTACGGTGTGCAATCCAATTTTGACTACGACCAAAGGCATTCCCTAAGCCTTGTCGCGGGCTATCTTGTTAAACCATGGTTCGAAATTTCTTCCAAGTTCAAAATCGCAACGGGCTTCCCGACAACATCCCCCGTGGGATCTGTTCCTTATCAATTCACCATCGATACCAAAGACGCGAACGGTTATGGAGACGGAAAACCCGATTCCATTTTTATTCTCTACGATCCTAAAGGCAGGCCTGTTGAAACCATAAACTTAGGAGGCCCGGCCAATGTTAATCAGTCCCGTTTGCCAATCTACCACAGACTTGATGTGAGAGCCTCATTTTATGCTAATTTTTGGAAGGCTCATTGGACGTTTTATCTCGATGTCATAAATGTGTACAATCAAAAGAATGTATTCCGCTACGAGTACGAATTTGCACGCAGCAAAGCACGCGACCCGCTGACAGGACGAACCGAAACACTATACGACCAGCAGGGGCGACCTATTATAAAACGCAAACCTACGTATGAGTTTCCATTTTTGCCGACGATCGGCTTAAGTATGGCATTTTAGTCTTGACCCCATAATTCTCCATAATCAAGGTTGTGCAATTTTTTCCAGTAACTTCACGATGCAATCGTAAAACGGCTTTACGCTTGGAATATACAAGCATTCGTCCGGCGAATGAGCGTTGCGTATGGTGGGACCAAAAGAAATCATGTCCATTCCCGGGAATTTTTCGCCGATGATGCCGCACTCCAATCCGGCATGAATGGCCGTCACGTGGGGCGCTTTACCGTATGCTGCGGCAAAAACTTCCTTAGTCTGCTTTAGTAGTGTCGATTCCATATTCGGTTTCCATCCGGGATAGCCGTCGGACTCTTCCGTATCCGATTCCGCAAGCCGAGCGGCTGAAAGCACACGATCGACAAGGTTACGCTTTTCACTCTCGATCATACTGCGCTGATTGGATCCAATGACGATGGCCTTGTCGGTCGTTTCAATGGTTGCAAGATTGACGGAAGTCTCTACCAATCCTTCTACGTCTTTACTCATGGCCATAACCCCGTGAGGCAAAGCCATGAGTAAGTTGAGAAGCCGAGTCGAAGGCGATTTTCTCAGAGCCTTATAATTCGCCACGTTTAACTCCTCCATGGTGATCTTAAGATGAGGATCCGTCTTGTGATGTCTCTCTTCTAAACTCTTTTTCATCCCATTAAACATCTTCTTCATCGCCGTTAATTCATCCCGACTCACGGCAAATTTGCCGATGGCATCACGAGGGATCGCATTGCGCAATGTCCCGCCACTTAACTCCGATACTTTGACGCCAAATTTCTCATTTATATTCCATAAGAGTTGAGTGAGAATTTTTATCGAGTTGGCGCGACCCAGCTGAATATCGAGTCCGGAATGACCGCCTGAACCCCCGGAGATCTTGATTTCAAACAGCGCATCATCTTCGTCACTGTTTTTCCATTTCGCAGGAAATGAAATAACGGCGTCTTTACCACCTGCACAGCCGACAAAGAGAGTTCCCTCTTCTTCGGAGTCCAGATTAATCATGGTTCGTCCTTTGATCGACTTTACATCCACTCTCAGGGCGCCCGTCAGACCGGTCTCTTCGTCTATGGTAAAGAGTAATTCGAGCGCTCCGTGCTTCAAAGACGAATCCTCCAAAATCGCCAGCATGGCGGCCACCGCAATGCCATTGTCCGCGCCCAAGGTTGTTCGATCCGCCTTGACCCAGTCGCCATCCACTTTTACTACGATGGGATCGTTTTCAAAATCGATCGTGCGGTCCGGCGTTTTTTGGCACACCATGTCGAGATGACCTTGCAGAACCGTGGCCGGCACCGATTCGAATTCGGGTGACGCCGGTTTTCTGATAACAATATTGCCGGCTGCATCCGTGGTATGGGGCGCATTAAGTCGTTTTGCGGTTTCAATAATATACTGACGGATTTTTTCTTCTTTTTTCGATGGGCGCGGAACTTGCGTAACCTCGTAGAAGTAATCGAACATCCTTTTGGGTTCTAAATTGGCTAAGGCGTGTGACATATATTATTTCTCCTCGTTTTAGATTTCATAAAAATAGAATTTAATCCGAAGAGATTCAATGAAACAATTTTCTTATAATATTACTTAGACGTGCTTGAAATTGAAAATTGACATAACACTCTACTGCCCTCATACCGTGCCACAAATAATATTTGCAAATCTCCCATTTACCTTCCTACCTTGAGAAGTATCCAAAGAAGAGCCTTTTCTTATTTTTTACAATTTTTCCCGCAATTCACTATGTGGGTAATTACTTTCCTTTCTTGCACTCGAATTCGGCGCCCGGCATGTGCCGAAAGACCCCAAAGAAGATCCTTATTTTCGAATCATAAACCTGTAAAAAACGGCGTAATAAAATTGTATTTTTCATGACAAGTGTCATTGTATGTCTCTCACCCTACTATGCACATTTTGATGGTGGATCTCGACGCGATACCGATTTTATCCTTAACGGATGTCGGCAAATAGGAAACGTACTTATTTTTTGAATATTTATTAGGAGAGTTCGCTATGTGGGTCATTGCAATCTTTTTCGCTTTCGCTTTGGGTCAATCAACCTTGGCACAAAAGAAAACAATCGCCGTTCTTGAATTCCAGACCAGCGGCAGCATTGATCGCAATGAAGCCACGACGCTGACCAATCGCTTTCGTGGCATTCTGGTCAAAAATAGTTTATTCAATATCGTCGAGCGGGAAAAAATGCAGGATATCCTGAAAGCGCAGGATTTTAATCTCACCGATAATTGTAATACCGCCGAATGTGCCGTGCAGGTTGGCCAATTGCTGGGCGTCGAAGCGATGATCGCCGGCGATATCGGGCGTGTCGGAAAGGCTTACACCATAGACCTTCGCTACGTGGATGTCGAAAGCGGAAAAATTTCTCAAACCATTCAGCGTAATTATCGCGGCGACGTCGAAGGCCTTCTTGACGAAATCGAAAAAATCGCCCAAGTTTTTCCAAAAATCGCTAAACAAGCTGCTTCCGTTGCCTTCTCCACATCAGCCACTCCATCTTTCTCATGGAAGCCCTCTACGAAGCTCTTATGGTATGTGGGCGGCGCGGCATTAGTCGGCGGTACTGCCGCCGTCCTCTTATCCGGCGACAAGAAATCAAGCGGTAGCAGTGCCATAAAATTTCCTGAATTGCCTAACGACTAATTCAAAAAAATGTCTCTTAAAATTAGGGTGTTTCTATGAAAAACCATCTCTTTCAGAACTTGATTTCAAGATTTCACGCGGCAACCGCATGTCCAACCGCCCCCACCTTGGTTTACCGACCAAGCAAAGTTAGTACGGCCCCCGCCTTGCCAAGGCGGGGGAGACAGGGGGCGGTTGCCCTCCTCCTCCTCCTCCTCC
>JANNSF010000150.1:0-5045 GCA_031402315.1 bacterium
GAAGCCTCACGCAATGCAGGCCTTGAAGGTGATGTCAGGCTGGAACACATACTGGAACACGAAGATATTTTTATCCCCAATACTCAGGAGACGGGCGCTGAGACATGGAAGGTGATCGAATCCTGTATACTCAAAGCCGCGGACGAAACAAACCGAATGCGTCTGGTCGAAGGCGCCGAGCTTGGAAAAGATCTAATGGCTCGCGTGGAGGCCATTGCGCTTCGCCTCAATAAGATCGAGGAACTTTCCAAAACTGCTGTGACGGACGAGCTCGAGAAACTGCGGGGCCGACTGCAGGTTTTGTTGCAGAAAACGAATCTTGATCCGCAGAGACTTGATACAGAAATCGCGGTTTTATCCGATAAGGTAGATATCACGGAAGAATTTGTCCGTTTCCGTAGTCATAACAAAATGTTCGTTGAACTCGTAGGCGGTAAGGAAGTCAGAGTGGGTCGCAAATTGAATTTTCTTTTGCAGGAAATGGGGCGTGAAGCCAATACCATGGGATCGAAGTCCTCGCAGCCGGAAGTGATTCATACGATCGTCGGGATTAAGGAAGAACTCGAAAAAATGCGCGAACAGGTACAAAACGTAGAGTAGGGTTGACACGTCAGGATTAATAAAAAACTGAAACGGATAAATGGATTTAATACAAGATCTTTGGATTGAAGTTCAAGCGCTTGATACAGGCTGGATATACCTGATTATTTTTTTGAGCGGCTATCTTGAAAACCTTATTCCGCCTGTTCCGGGTGACATGGTCACAGTTTTTGCCGCGAGCTTAGTTGGCGTAGGTAGGCTGAACTATTTTGCTACATTTACTACCGCGGCGGCCGGTAATATCTGTGGATTTATGACCATGTATGCGATCGGACGCTGGCTTGGACGAGAATTTTTTGAAAAGCGGGAACTCAAATATTTTCCGAAGGCCGGTTTTCAGAAGACCGAACAGTGGTTTTCAAAGTATGGGTATTTCGTCATAACATTTAACCGTTTTCTCAGCGGCTTGCGATCGGTCATTTCCATTTTCGCCGGAATGACCGGACTGAATCCACTCAAAGTAATGGGCCTTGCGTTTGTGAGTGCGTGTTTGTGGGATGGCGCCTTGATTTACGCGGGGTACTTATTGGGTGACAATTGGAAACTATTTGAAAGCATGTTGCAAAAATATAATCAGAGCGTTTTTGCGATTTTGGCACTGGGTTTTGTGATTTTTATTATTCTCAAAGTCTACTCAAAATACAGAAGGCCTTCTTCCGGGGAATAGTTCCAGTCATGCTAATCTCAGAAATCAAAAAGCAGCTCGATTCTGATAAAAACGCACTTCGTTCGTTGCATACGAATGCGCTCCATCTTTCCGACGCATGGGCTCAGCTATTTTCGCGGACCATCCTAGAGATCTTTCGGCAAGCGGATGTTTCGCAGTGTTGCGTAATCGCGGTAGGTGGCTTTGGGCGCGGTGAAATCAATTTGTTTTCGGATTTGGATCTCAATTTTATCTATACAGGGCCATCCCCCGGTGCAAAAGTCCAAAGCCTGGTCGGTGCCTTGTGGAATGCCGGGTTAGAAGTCGACCACAGTGTTCGCTCGATAAAGGAATGTATTGAGATTGGCCGAAAAGATTTTGAAATAAGAACCTCGCTTCTGGAAGCGTCCTTTGTCGCGGGAGACAGGATTCTTTTTGAAAAATTTTCTAAGGAACTTTGGAACGAGCTACACCGTTGTGATAAGGAAGATTACCTTCACCATCGGTACGACCAGTTACAGGCGCGGCGCGAGAAATTTGGCAAGACCGAGCGTATACTTGAGCCCAATCTTAAAGAGGGAAAAGGTGGGTTGCGCGATTGGCAAACCGCCTATTGGTGTGCCAAAACGCATTTTGAGCTTGACCATAACTTTCGTCCGTTGCCGCTGTTCGAGCAGCTGGCGGTACAGAACTTCATTTCCGCACGATGGGTTGATGAAATAAAGCCAAGTCTTGATTTTCTATTTTCCGTAAGAAATGCTCTTCATAAGATTTCCGGACGAAAATACGACATCATCTCCTATGATCTGCAAAAGAAACTGGCCGAAGAGTTTTCTCAAGGCTCCGTAGAAAAGTTTATGCGCCATTTTTATAAGCACGCGCGTGTCCTGTCCCAATTTTCTTCGCTGGTTCTTGAAAAAATTATGAGTGAAGTAGAAGCACCGGCAAGAGATCTTCACCGAATTCCGGTCGAGGGCCATTGTTATATTATAGAGTCGGGCGAAAATCGAAGGTTGTATTACGAGGGAGATTTTCGTGGACTGCTGTCTGAACAACCGGAATATTTTGTTAGAATATTCATCACGGCGCAGAAATATCACGCCACGTTGAGTGATCATTTACTTGGGGTATTGCGTGAAGAAATTGTGAACTATGAGTCGGTGTCCGGCGGAAGTTCTTTCTTAGAGTTGTGGAAATACGAGGGTCAGATCGGATCTACCTTGAGACAGCTGCATGAGATAGGTATCCTTGAGCGTATTTTGCCGGAATTTGCATTCATCGTCGCACACTATAAGTACAACGTCTATCATTACTACACGACGGATGAACATCTGATCGTAACGGTTGAAAAACTGGAGTCGCTTTTCTCCGCTGACGAAAGCACGATACCCGGTGAACTCAAAACAGCCTACGATGACCTTACGCCGGAGGAAAAGACGGATCTATATTGGGCAGCATTTTTGCATGATATCGGTAAGTCACACGGAGGTGATCATTGTGAAATTGGGGCAACTATATCGATCAAATTGTTAACCGAATTTAGATATCCTTTTTCAATAGAGGCTGTGGCATTTTTGATTCGACAGCATTTAAAAATGGAGCAAACGGCATTTCGGCGAAACCTTAAGGATGAAGAGACAATTCGGGAGTTCGCCACGGTCATTCATGACCGAAGACTGCTAAAAATGCTATATCTACTTACGTTCGCAGACCTTTCGGCCGCGAATCGAAATGTGTGGACCGAGTGGAAAGGAATGCTATTAAAGGAGTTGTTTCTGAAGGCGGATTCGATTCTCAAGTCCGATTCCATGCAAGGGTTTGATGATTTTGATTTTTCAAAGATCAGCTTTCTAGCCCCATTACAGGTCACGTTTGAAGACCACGCCGGTTTTTCGGATGTTCTCGTTGTCACGACTGATGAAACCTATCGACTCTCACAAATTTGCGGAGTCATGAGTATTTGTGATGCTTCGATCATTGAGGCGCAGGCATTCACCCGACGCGACGGAATAATCATCGACCGATTCCGTGTTGTTGATTTTTCAAGCGGCAAGCCATTAGGCGGACCTCAAAAAGAAAGGCTTGTCCAATTGTTGACGGAGGTTTTGATAAACGGGAAGTCCTTGGATCAGCCAATCGAAAAATTGAAGGATCGGTGGAAAAGGCGGCGATTTAATGCGGATGAAAAAACGGAAATAATTTTTGAAGAAAACAAAACATTCACCCTCGTGGATGTCTTTACTTCCGACCGAATTGGCGTTTTGTACACCATTACAAAGGCTCTTTCGGATTTAAGTTTGAACATCTATTCCGCAAAAATAGGAACAAGGTTAGATGGTGTTGCAGACTGCTTTTCAATTTTGGAGCGAAATGGGGAAAAGGCTCACTCGATCTATCGTCAGGAAGAAATAAGAAATAAACTACTGTCGGTATTAAAATAGGAGGTCTGATGTCGGTCTATACTCCCGTCCCACTCGTCTTTAGTAAAAAATCGTCTTCCGAGTCTGTGTCTCAAGCAAAGGCGTTCTATGAGGAAATGGATTCCCGTCGAAGCGTTCGGTTTTTCTCGGAAGAAGTTGTACCCCGCGAGTGTATTGAATACGCTATTCGCACGGCCAGCACAGCGCCTTCCGGGGCTCATCAGCAGCCCTGGACATGGGTCGTTGTCGACGATCCGGAGATTAAGAAAAAGATTCAGGAGGCCGCTGAGCATGAAGAGTTTGTAAGTTACAAAGAGGGACGCATGCCCGACGAGTGGCTGCATGCTTTGGCGCCACTCGGAACTGATTGGAAAAAACCATTTTTAGAAAGCGCACCTTACTTGGTTATCTGTTTTCGCCAAAACTGGGGCTTTCATGAAAATGGGGAAAGAAAAACACACTACTACGTGCATGAATCGGTCGGAATCGCATGCGGGCTCTTTATTGCCGCGATTCACAAAATGGGTCTCGCCACGCTAACACACACACCGAGTCCGATGAATTTTCTTTCTAAGATCCTGAATCGCCCGGAGAATGAAAAACCTTTTGTACTTTTGCCGGTCGGCTATCCATCCCACGATGCGACGGTGCCGGGCCTTAAGCGGAAATCACTGGACGAAGTAATTCAGTGGAATGCGGGAACGGGAAAATGAAGGATCGAGTCCAAATTAGTTGATTTTTAGGGGCTCTTTATCTATATATGCGCCTTAATTTATCGAGAGAAAAACGATTTAGTATGTTTAAAGCGTTCAAAGAAATCAATTCCCAAGATGATATGGCTGCGCTAGCTGAAGAAGTTCTGCGTTTTTGGAAGGAAAACGGAATTTTTGAAAAGTCGGTGCAGGCGCGAGGCAGGGACAAGTCTTTTGTCTTTTTTGAGGGACCTCCGACTGCCAATGGACGTCCCGGAATACATCACGTGCTTGCGCGATCGATGAAAGATCTTGTTTGCCGCTACAAGACGATGCAGGGGTATCGCGTGGAACGCAAGGGAGGATGGGATACCCACGGACTCCCGGTAGAAATTGAAGTCGAAAAAGCGCTTAAGATCAGCGGAAAAAAGCAGGTCGACGAGTACGGTATTGAAGCGTTTAATAAGAAGTGCTATGAGTCGGTTTGGACGTATAAAGAACTGTGGGATGACCTAACCGATCGCATGGGCTATTGGGTCGATCTTAAAAATCCTTACATTACCTGCGATAATAATTACGTCGAATCGGTGTGGTGGGTTCTTAAACAGTTTTTTGATAAAGGCCTTGTCTATAAGGGTTTCAAGGTGGTCCCGTATTGCCCAAAATGCGGTACACCGTTATCCTCAC
>JANNSF010000151.1:0-2043 GCA_031402315.1 bacterium
AGTGTACGCGGGCATGGGCGGAGTGGAGTTTTCGGGTACAGAGGCATATACTAGTTCAACACACACGACGGCTGCCTCTTGCCAGGATTGCCATATGGCGACCGTTTCTCAGCGTGGTGGAGGCCATACATTCATGATGAGAGGTACAGATGTAGAGGCCGGGTTAACTTCAAGCACCACATGGAACTTCAATGGTTGTAACGTCTCCGGATGTCACTCAGCCGCACCGATCAGTTCAACTTCCACGACAAAATGGTCTACGCCAAGAGCGAATCAAAAAACAAAACTCAATACGCTTGCAACAAAACTTAATGCACTCGGCGGCGGAACTAAGATCCTTCACATCAATACAGATCCGGTGACCAATCTCTGGTTCGGTATGACGACCGACAACTACGATGGCTATTTGGATATTTATGATCCGTCAGTCAATCCGACTGGAGCATGGAAGAATCCGAGCCCATCAAGTTCATGGACAACGGCACAAAAAGCGACCAATACTGCTTTACCGACTTTCCCGTCCTTGACGAAGAGAGACATGGGCGCTTTGATTAATTTCCAGTTTGGCTTAAGAGAATACAGCTTGGGTATTCACAATACGACTTATACGAATGCCTTGCTGACCAATGCGATTGCCCTGTTCCCGTAACGTAAACTGATGATTTGGAAACCTTGTTAGAGATAATCCAAGGACGCCCCGCCACCGGCGAGGCGTCCTTTTATTATTCCGTCCTGCTTTGAACAGATACCGATTTCGCTCTTTAGAATCCTGATTCGCTCTTTGTAAATTTTACAATACTATGACATTTGTCATTGTTTTAGTCCGCGGTGCGGGCTAATTTCAATTAAAATAAGACTGACGTCCATGACCAAAGTTAACCTATTTGCACCAACCCTTATCATGACGCTCCTAGCATCGAGGTAATTATGAAGAAATTTTTTCAACTCTGTCTTGCTTTCTGTCTTGCCATTTCCGTACACATTAACTCCCAAACTATGTCCAGCCGATTTTCGACATCGGTTTACAGTTGGGAAAATCAATTTCCCGATTCCAGTGCGGGTTCGACATTTCGGGCGGCTCAATCCTTGGCGATCAATGTCTATGATCTTGGAATGAAAAATGTATCCGTATACTCTTATATCCGGGGATCGTACGATTTGGGCACGGCCTCCAGCCAAAATCCGGACTATGGCATCTACAGCTTTTACGCGCAATGGCAGAATGACATTACGGAAAAGCGACGAATGACCACACGAATTGGCCGGCAGCAGGTTTACACCGGTATTCGGACACCGCTTATCGACGGTATCGAAACCGAATATTCTTCTTCGGACAACTATTCGGTCATGGCGTATTTTGGCGCCTTGCCGCCAACCGACTATACCCTTTCTGTTTTGAAACCCTATGAAAGAAGAAGTTTTGGTGGAAAGATCTCTAGTTCAAAATTAGCCGGAACCGATCTCGCCCTTACGTATTATGAAAAAGACCGCTCCGGACCCGCTTACTATCAAACGAATGGCCCAACCACCGACTTCATTCGCAGGCCTGATGTAAAAGAACGTTTGGCGGCTTTCGATGTCCGCCGGTCAGTCATGACCAATCTCACTGTGTACGCGCAAGCGCAGTACGATTTCTTGAATAAAGAACTCCACCGCGCAACGACCGATTGGCAATACAATGTTTCCGATCGTTTTTACACGGCGTTTCAATACACCTATCGTCGCCCAAACGTCATGTTCAATACCATATTTTCTGCGTTTGACGAATTAACGAGCAATCAGGAGATATGGCTGAGATCGCAATATCAGATTAATAGCGACTGGTCGGTCCAAGGCGATTACGCCAATGTGTTTTACAAACTCAAAGACGCCTGGCGCTGGAGTCTTGGCGCGGCTTTCCGGAGGTCCAGTCTCACCTATTCCCGCCGCGACGGCTATGGCGGTACGGTCAATTCCATAACCGCCGCAACGTATTATCCGATCACCAATACCTTGAGCACCGGTCTATCCACGTCGTACACCTCTTTCAAATTGGCCGACGAC
>JANNSF010000152.1:0-15924 GCA_031402315.1 bacterium
CAGTATCACGGCTGGACCTATACTTTAGATGGTCACTTGCGCGGTGTTCCTAGATTTGACCGCTCTGAACTTTTTGATAAGAAGGATTTTGGATTGGTCGAATTGCAGATAGAAACCTGGAACGGTTTCATTTTTGTACGATTAGATAAATCCAAAGAAAAACTACAATCCCTTGTTCAAGGTATAGCCGAACAAATTGCTCCGGTTCAACTTGAGCGTATGAAATTTTATCGCCGCGCCTATTACGATGTCGCGTGCAATTGGAAAGTGTACGTCGATAATTATCTTGAAGGATATCATTTGCCTTTCGTTCACCCCGAACTCACCAGTCTTCTGGACTATCAAAACTATAAAACCGAAGCCTTTGAGCACTATTCAGTTCAGGTAACAGAATTATCCGGAACCGACAATATCTATTCAAACCAAAAAGGCCTCGCTTTCTACTATCACCTTTTTCCGAATTTTATGTTGAATATTCTGCCGGGACGATTGCAGACCAATCTTGTGATTCCCATTAGCCACGACCGATGCCGAATTATTTTTGATTACTATTACGAACATCCCGATGCAAAAAAAGCAGAGGCCGACATCGCTTTTAGCGATCTGGTGCAATTTGAAGATATTGAAATTTGCGAGCACGTCCAGAAGGGGCTTGAGTCCAAAGCTTACGACCAGGGGCGTTTTTCGCCCGAGATGGAAAATGCCGTGTACGCATTCCAATCTTGGCTGAAGAAAACTTATGCCAAAGCGGTCAGGAAATGAGTGCTTATGAATGCCTGATTTTTGATGCCGACGGGACTCTGTTTGATTTCGACCGCTCCGAAAAAATAGCCCTTGAAAAAACGTGCCTTCAGTTTAACCTGCCCTACCACGAGGCCACACACCTAGATATCTACAAAACGATCAATACGGCCATATGGCAAGAACGCGAAGAGAATAGGATAACCGCCGAAGCGTTGAAACCGGAACGATTCCGCCGATTTTTAACCGCGATCGATAGCAAGGCCGATCCCCGTACGATGAGTTCATACTATTTGCAATCTCTCTCGGAAATGCACTTTCTGCTCGACGGCGCCTGGGAACTCGTGGCTCAATTAAGAAAAACATTCCGGCTTGCGCTCGTCACCAATGGGCTTTCTTCCGTACAGCATCCTCGTTTCCGGAATTCCGGTTTGTACCAATTTTTTGAAGCGTTTGTGGTTTCCGAGGATATTGGCATTGCAAAGCCGGACCCGGAAATCCTTCAATACACTTTTGAGAAAATGGGAATCACGAAAAAAAACTCGGCCATGATCATCGGCGATAACCTTTCGTCAGATATCCAGGCCGGCCTTAATTTTGGTATTGATTCATGCTGGTACAATCCCTCTCAAAAAGCCAATACCGGGAAAATTAGGCCTACGTTCGAGATTAAATCGTTTACAGAATTGCAAAAGATCATAGATTAACTTCGTATTTTTCCAACGCAAGTCTATATTTTTCAATTTATTTCTTATTCTCTTAACACAAAATAGATCCGAACTGAGTGCCTATTTGCCAATTAAAGTTGATTTTCACACCCCTAAAAAATATATTGTCTTTTATTGATGAGACCGATGGCTATGGTATCAACACAAACACTAAGCACTCCCGGCATAACGAGTTCGAAAAACTTCGCCCATCTGCGGGGACTGAACATGGATTTATTTTCCGTCGAAGAGCTTGCCGCGATTCACCGAAAAGTTCATACCCATCCTGAATTTGCCGCGCTCCTTAATTCTTTTTCCTATCCCCAGCTTTCGAACGTGCTTCAGAATCTGATTTCCGATGCGGTCGTAATTCACAGACGGCACGGGCTCGATGAAAAAGCGGTGCGAAATCGCTGTGAAAACCTACTCGACTACAAAGAGCGCACCGGATGCGTGGAGTCGATCGAATCGTGTATGCATGACGGATGCCACACACTCAAAATTTCTTGTGCAACGCGGAAGACAAAGGAAGACATTTTAAACGTCCTTCAGCTTTTTGAATCCCGAAAAAATCGGTCGCAAGTAGCCCACGTGGCGCTGGAGCTTTTTTTTAAAAAAGTAATCGAAGCCTCGAACGTCATAGGCATTGTCTTAGGCGACAAAATTGGAACTCCCAAGGTCTTTACAACCGACGGTAGCGGCCTAATGCCCATCATCAGTGAAGGAAGTCGGCGAATTGGTGATGCCTTGACGGAACACGAATTTCGATTTTCGGCGGGCGAATCCCTTCAGGTTTTTAACCAGTACTTCCCGCTCGATAGTCAAATGGCTCATCGCCTTTTGGTGATTGAAAAAAATCCGGGACTGGCCAAATACATCCACCGACTCACCTTTGCCAGCGTCGGCGTCGAGATAGCCCACGAACGGCAAATTTTGTCGTTGATCTACGTGGGCGACAATCACCTTCCGCGAATTCTCCCCAGAGTTCTGGAAGGCGTCTTGCGCATTAATATTGAAACGGATCCGGAAATGCGTCTGCGTTCGGGATTCGGAAAAAAACCGGACAAATAATACAATACGAAAGACAGGATAATATGGAACAAATTGCTCTTACCATCAACGCGCTTCAGTCTCGAATCGAGGCTGCTGCAACCCGTGCCGGTCGTGATCCTAAAGAAATCAAGCTTATGGCGGTGACCAAAACGTATGGCGCCGAATTCGTCCAGGCCGCGGCCACTTCCGGAATCGCCATGATCGGCGAAAACAAAGTGCAAGAGGCCAAGGAAAAGATGGCCCTTATTCCGTCCAAAAATTTTGAGCTTCATCTGATTGGCCATTTGCAAACCAATAAAGTCCGGCAAGCGGTCGAGATTTTCGATATGATCCAGAGTGTTGACTCCGAGCGCCTCGCGGCTGAAATCGATCGTCGTGCCTACACCAAAGATCGTATTATGCCGATCTTGCTTCAGGTGAATACCTCTCGCGAAAAATCGAAATACGGTCTGGACCCCGACAACGTGATGGAAGCCGTCAAGCAAATCTCAGAATTTAAAAACATCCGCATTCGCGGACTCATGACGATCGGTGCACTCACCGCGATCACGGCCAACGATTCAGAAAAGATCCGCTCGTACTTCAAAAGGCTGCGTGAATTGCGCGACTTTATTCGGGACCAAAAGATTCTCAACGTCGATATGGAAATGTTGTCCATGGGTATGTCTTCGGATTTTGAAATCGCCATTGAGGAAGGCTCTACATGTATTCGCGTGGGCACCGCGATATTTGGAAAAAGGAAGCGGATGATCAAAACAAAAACGGAGGAAAACGCGTGAAACTAACACCGCAAGACATTCTCCATCAGGAATTTAAGCGAATCATGCGCGGCTTCGATCCGGAGGAGGTTACGGCATTTCTGGAAGTCGTTTCGGAAAACTACAAAGAAATTCTCGACGAGAGCAAACTGCTCACTCAAAAAATTAAATCACTTCAAGACGAAGCCCAATACCTTCGACTACGCATCCAGGACAATGAGAAAAATATAAAAGAATATAAATCCGAAATTACCAACGTTGAAAAACTCGTCGATGCCCGTGTCGACGCGGACCTAATTATCGAAAAGGCTAATGCGGAGGCCACGAAAATTCGCGACGAAGCTAAAAAACAAGGCGAATCGGTCGCTCAGGAATTGAATTTTTTGCATCTTCAGAAAAGTAAGGTGGCCGAGCATCTTAGGGAATATTTACGATCGCAAATGGCGCTTCTCGAAATTGTAGAAGAAACAAAATTGCCTACCGTGCCGGAAAAAGATTCGGATTCAAAACAGGCTGAGAAAAAGACCGAAACCATCGCACCTAAAAAGATCGTCCCCGAACCGGAGATAAAGCAACATGAAATTCAATCGTATCTGGCGGGGGTCGAAGTTGACGACGTGGATCTCGATGTCGAATCCAGTGAAAAGAAGAAAAAAGCGCTCGATGAATTGGACAAGTTGACGCATAATGCAACCGGCATATTTAAGAAATCCGATTTTCAAAAAATGCTTGGCGATGACGTCCACAAAAAATCGGAAGATATGATCGATCAGATGCACGAGGAACTCAAAAAGAAAAAATCGGAGAACGAATGAACCTGCCCGACCAGATGAAAGAAGCGGCTCTCAAGATTAATAGCCTGACAAAAACGAAACCGGCCATCGGAATTATACTGGGTACGGGACTTGGCGGGCTCGTAAAAGAAATTCAAATCGAAAAAGAAATTTCGTACAGTGAAATTCCTCATTTTCCTGTTTCGACCGTGGAGAGCCATGCCGGCAAGCTGATTTTTGGACTGCTGGGAGGAAAGCCTGTAGTGGCCATGCAGGGGCGTTTTCATTTCTACGAAGGCTATACTATGCAGCAAATCACATTTCCCGTTCGCGTTATGAAACTCCTTGGAATCACAACACTACTCGTAAGCAATGCCTGCGGTGGGTTGAATCCTCAGTATCGTGCGGGTGATATTATGATGATGGACGACCATATCAATCTTCTGGGTGATAACCCCCTGCGAGGCAAAAATGAAGATTCACTCGGACCGCGTTTCCCGGATATGAGTGAACCCTACTCAAGAAGGCTTATTGCGATGGCGGAACAGATTGCTCTGGATGAGAAAATCAAAATTCAAAAAGGCGTCTACGTCGCCGTCATGGGACCCAATCTGGAGACACGCGCGGAATACCGCTTCTTACGAACGATCGGAGCGGACGTCGTGGGCATGAGCACTGTACCTGAAGTGATTGTCGCAACCCACATGGGTATTGCATGCCTCGGATTCTCAATTGTAACCGACGAATGTTTTCCCGATTCCCTGCAACCCGTAGACATCGCCAAAATCATCAAAACGGCGGGAATTGCCGAACCTAAAATGACACAAATTATGAAACGAGTCGTACAAGCTCTTTAGGACTTATTGTCATTTTAATTCGGACGGTATATGAAAAACTTGTTTGGAATAGCAGGGATCCTTATGGCTCTGCTTGTTGGATTTGGCTGCGATAAAAAATCGGACCATTCCCCTGCCACGACCCTTGATTTCGTCGCAAATAGCCGTAAGACCACAGCTAATTTCCCAACCGCTATCGGTTCCGTATGGCGGTACCAAACATTTCGGATCTATCGCTACCTTGATAGAACCGCCGATGACACGGTGCAGGTATTCAATACAACCACGACTCTCATTCAAAAAATCAGCATTGTAGGCTATTCGAACGTTTTTGAATTCCTGATTGAGAGTATCCCGCAAAAAAGTAAAGTAACAATCCGGGGAGGCGATTCACTGACGACCGATTCCACACCTCTTTTGACACGCTACTGGTACGTCATCGAGGGTTCTAGCGTAAAGCAAGTTGCCCACGTTACGGAATTTGATGGACCTGTAATTTCGCCCAGAATTCGTGTCCAAAAACAGCGCCAGTTGTTTTTTCACGAATCGACTTCCGCGGATACCCTGCTTGCTGAAAAAATAATATTAACGCTTCCACTGCAACGCGGCGACAAATGGACTGCCTTTCAAGATCCATTTGATCAGAAAATAACCGTCGTCGAACAGGGGCTTTTGAACATTAATTTTAATACCCATCAAGTTTTTCGTCTCCATCATGTGAATTTCATTGGGGATGAGCAAATTGGAGATTATTTTTCCTATTACGATGGCCACGGTTTGGTCGCCCGTGAGGTGATTGAACCTGACAATGAACTAACCGATACGAACGGGTCGTCGAGTGGAAATGGTATATTTTTTGATTTTATCGAACAGACACGGTTGGTGAGTTTTGATTAAACCGCCAGTCTTGCAACTTACAATGCCTACGACGTATATTGTATTATGAATTGGTTTGGCAAAATTGTAGTGGGTTCTTTGGTACTGTGTGCCCTCACGCCCAACTATCAATTCTCACGAATGGTGGAGAAAGTCACCCGTTATGATTGTTGCAAATCGCAAAGCGAATCCGATCACCATACATCCGATCAAAAACGCACTTGCACGCCCGGGCCGTCCTGTCAGGCTTGCCAGTCTTGCGTTGCGGTGCTCGTTACGAAGATTGAAATCAACGTACGTCTTTTTTCATTTATGATTTGTGAAAAACAACTTTGCACGTCCGAACACTATCCCACGGATCAATTTCATCCGCCTAAATCGACTTCTACTGCTTAGGACACAAACAATTGCATTAATTCTAATTTGAAGGAATAATATGAAAAAGTATATCCTTGTTGCGGCTGCCGCCCTGATGATTTGTGCCGCCGCCCTTGTCGCTAACGATTCAACCGGAACGTCAAGTGCTAAGGACTGTTCAGCATGCCCCGCAAGTCCGACTTGCTGCGTAAGTAGTGCTGCGTGCTGTAAATAGCTCAGACTCATTAAGAAAAACCCTCCCACTTTCGGGAGGGTTTTTTTGTTACTAGTTCGGAACATTGGTTAAACCGCAACGTAATATTTTTCGATATTCATAAATCGTTTCTGTGGTATTTTTTGTTATACTTTACCAAAACTCATGCTATGCCAAAGGTTGCGATCAACCGTAAGGAGCCCCGTAATGAACAAATGGATACGATTGTTTTTATGTATTCCCGTTTGGACCATTTTTGCACAGGACCGGTATTCCGTTCAAGGAACCGTTAAAGACCTCTATACGGGTCGCCCGATGGTGGCCGTAAATGTCTACATTCAGGAATTACAAAAGGGCGTCCTCACAGATTCCGCGGGGCATTACAAAATATCGGATGTCAAAAAAGGTTATTACACCCTTATCTTCACGCGTATCGGCTATCGTAAAATGTCACGTAAACTCCAGCTGTTTCGTGACCTCGACATGTCCTTAAAACTGGAAGAACAATCCATTGTTTTCGCGGCACAGGAAATTACACCGGGAATCACTGAATTATCAACCGACGCGGGCGCATCCTCCACGGTGAGTTCACAAGAAATCTCATCAACACCCTCTGTTTTTGGTAAGGATGTTTATCGTGCCCTTCAGGTTGTGCCCGGCATTCAGAACAGCGAATGGAGTTCGAAGCCCCATATTAAAGGCGGCAATCCGGATGAAACCGCCGTGATGATTGACAATCTTGAGATAAAAGAGCCGTTTCATCTTGAAGAGATCGACGGCCCGTACAGCGTAATAAGTTCCGATCTCGTAAAGAGTATGAAGGTAATTACGGGAGGATTTGCCCCTAAGTATACCGATAAAATGTCCGGTATTATCGCGATCAATACGGTCGATAATATTAACGACGATTCTATAAAGGCATCGATCGACTTTTCAGGCGCGGCTTTTTCGCTCCACCAGCGTATCAACGATAGGACCAATGTTTTTTTCAGCGGTCGAAGGAGCTATATTTTTCTTTTGGAGAATGCCTCCAATACAAATTTTCCATCGACCGTTTGGGATATTTGGACAAAATTGGATTACAAACTCGACTCAAAAAATCGATTTAGTCTGAATTTAATTTACATGTATGATAATATTCGGTACAGTGTTGACTCGGTTTTTATCCGAAATGAATTTTTCAAGAGTGCGAAAACCAATTACTACGCGTGGTTCAACTGGTATCGCTACATCGATGAAAATCGTTACTTTTCTACGACGATCGGTGTTCAGGACCTTAATAAACGGGCATCTTTTTCTTTTGATGGCAGCTACACGAGCGATAACCATGATAACCGCGGAACCGTTTTATGGACGGTGAAACAAGATCATTTTTGGCGGCTATTCCACGACCATTCCGTTGAATTTGGCGGTGAACTCAATGGGTTTGCGAGCGATTACTTCTACCGCGAATATCGGTTGAACCCGACCGAAACAACCCCGATAGCCGTTTCTACCGATGTCATCTATATCAATCGTAATATTGAAGGATTTACGATTGGAAGTTATGTTCAGGATACCTATAAATATACGGATCAAATCAATGTTATGCTCGGGCTGCGCCTGACGGGCCAAACGTATGGAGACGGGCCCCAAGTTGGGCCGCGGAGCGCCATTAGCTATACCCCTCAGGAGAATCTAAATTTCAAGTTCGCGTACGGTTGGTTTTATCAACCCGATAACTTCCAAAAAATGAAAGCGTACGATAATCAATACAAACCCGAAGCTCGTGCTGAAAAGGCAATCCACTATATTTTGAGCGGCACGTACCTCTATAATAATACTTCGATCAGCCTTGATGGCTTTTACAAAGACTACCCGCATTTGAATGACGATTACAATTTTGACTTTGGTAACCGCATTGAAGGCGTTGGAATTGTGGATAAGAATTACAATACCCAGTCGGGATTCGCAACGGGGCTCGATATGCTCCTTCGTCAGCGGTATGGGCGCTTGAACAATAATTTGCTCACCTTGGCATATTCTCTTGAAACAAGCCACTTGCGAAATGAGCGAAACCTCGAGACTTATCGCGATTTAGATCGAACCCATTCCGTGACAATCAATACGATCTACAACTTTCCGTCCGACATATCCCTCAGTGGGTTGTACCGTATTCGGAGCGGTGATCCCTACACGCCAAGCCGGGTTCAAATACTGGGTGACGGAACCGTACGCGGATCCAAGGTATTTTACATTACAGAAACCAAGAACAGTGCACGCCTTCCTGTTTTTCAGTCGTTGGATGTAAAAATAGAAAAAAAGTGGAATCTTGGTCAGATGTATATGACAACCTATGCCAGCGTAATCAATACACTGGACCATAAGAATATTCGTCAGCGAGCCTGGAAACGCAACGTTTATAGCAGCGGTTACCTGGCGCCATTTACGCGAGAGGATCAACTCTACTTCCCAAGATTTGTATCGCTTGGCGCTAGCATCGAATTCAGTATTCCTAAAACAAAATAGGTATGAAATTCCAAGTACCGCTCGGTCTCATTTTTCTCATGATGGGATGCGACCATAACTCTGATAGCGCCTTTGAAAAAGTAATTTCACTGCCTATTAATTCTGCGAGCTCCGTCACCGCCACTCGAGACGGGGGTTTTATTATAGCCGCCTCCACATCGGCCATTCTTGGAAACGAGGACCTTTTTGCCATCAAGTGCAATGCCGAGGGTGTTCAGGAATGGGGCAAAACATTTGGCGGTCAGCTATTTGATCGGGCTGCCTCCATTATACAGTCTTCGGATGGCAACTATATTCTGTCCGGGTCCTTGGTATTAAAAGGTGGCAATTCAGATTTTTATCTTGTCAAAATGACTCTGAATGGTACACAGATTTGGTCACGAACCATCGGTGGTCCAAGAGGAGAAATCGCACGAACTTTAATGGAATTGCCGAATAAAGATATCCTCGTTGGAGGATACACCAATAGCTTTGGAGCGGGTGATAGGGACATGTATCTTGTATCCTTGTCAGCGGATGGAGAAACCCTATGGACCAAGACGTATGGATCGAATTTGGCCGAGGATGCTGCGGTAATGACCACGACCGAAAATAGCGACATTATTATCATCGGAACGCAACGAAATAATCTCTACGAGACGGACAACTATGCCATTCGAATAAATTCATCCGGACACACTATTTGGCAAAAAACAACGGATCTTGCGGGAAACGATGCTCCGAAGGGAATTATCCCATTACGCAACCAAGACTTTATCGTTTGCGATGGGAATGGTTCCTTAAGTATACTATCCGCTTCTGGAAAAATGGCGCTTATGAATCCTCCCATTGCCAATCTGACTTACAACGGAATTTGTAGAGGGCAAAAGGGGTATGCGGTTATTGGAACCCAATCGGATGGACTGGGAAATTTTAGTCTTTCATTGACAGGAATCAGCTCTTCAGGAGCAATCGAATGGACTTCACTGTTTGGATTTCCAGACGCCAAAGGCATTGCAATTGCTTCCGCAAGCCGCGGATTTATTGCCATAGGCACCACTCTGGTAAAAGCCCGAAGAGGTTTTCAAAATTGTACTTATGTCGTACGAACAAATAACCGGGGACAACTATAATGAATGGATCTAAGTTTGTTACCCTGATTATGTATTTTCTATTTGTGGGGTGTGAATCAACCCACGTTCCGGAATCAATAGAAACCATCGGATTTACGGGAGACGAGAGCGGGAATGCAATCTCGGAGACTTCGGACGGTGGGTTTATTATTGCAGGATCCACCAATAGTATCCGAGGGAATTCGGACGCCTACGCGGTGAAAACGGATCATGATGGCGTTGCACAATGGAGTAAAACTTTTGGGGGCGACAATCAGGATCAATTTTTTTCCGTTAGCGAAACGGCCAATGGCGATTTTTTGTTTGCGGGAACCATTGTAATTGATATTAATACCGATATGTACGTCTTACGTACCGATTCACGAGGGAAAGTATTGTGGTCAAGAAATCTTGGCGGAAGAAAGTTTGACGAAGCCCGTTCCATTCGAGAGCTGACCAATGGTGATATCGGTGTGTTTGGAACAACCGGAAGTTTTGGATTTGGAGAAACTGATTTTTATCTATTGAGACTGGACGCATCCGGAAATTTGTTGTGGGTTAAGACATTTGGGACTACCCTGCCCGAGTTTGGACGTGACATGTTGGCTACTCCGGACGGAGGATTTATCATGACCGGCTTTACGCAGGCTGTAACTGAAACGTTTGGCGACGCAGACGTGTATACCGTGCGAACGGATAGAAGTGGCAACGTATTATGGTCGAAAACATTTGACCATAACTACACCGAAAAGTGGGATGGAGTGTTTGATGAAGGTCATTCTATCATACCGTCTCCTTCCGGAGGATTTGTCATTGCGGGACGGACAGGCTTCATAATTAATCGACGCGGCTCTGAATTTCGTATTTATAGTGATGTACTCCTTCTTCATTATTCCGCACAAGGTACTTTGATATTTGAAAAGCTGATTAATACGACCGATCGCGATGAGGCCAATAGGATTGTGGGGGGGAAAAATGGATGCTATTTTACGGGTGCCAGCTACACTTCACACGAAAGTGATGAACTTCAGATCCTCCTTGGCAAAATTGACTGGAACGGCAACAGTTTATGGAACAAAAAATTTGGCGAAATTGGTTCCGACATTGCCAATGATCTTGTCGTATCCAAAAAGGGCGATCTGCGTATTGTCGGAACGACCAAGAGTTTAGGCGCCGGAAAATCCGACGTTATTCTCATCAATACGGATTCCGAAGGCAACTTAAGGACACGATGACTTGAACCAATTTTCCTCAAACACGCTTAGAGCGTATGTTTGTTTACTCCAATTTCTACTTTTTGGTTGTGATGCCTACACTCTACCCGATCCATCGAAGTCTATTCAGACGATCGGCTTCCAAGAGGACGATTTTGGAAATGCCATAGCCGAAACGTCCGACGGTGGATTTATCGTCGCGGCATCCAGCCATAGTTTTCGTGGGAATCGTGACGCCTATATCATAAAATTGGATCCGAGTGGGGTTACTCAATGGAGTAAGGCCATGGGTGGTGATAACCAAGATGAATTTTCTTCAGTGGTCGAGAGCAAAAACGGAGACTTCCTATTCGCCGGCACTGTTGTTTTTGGAGAGAATACCGACATTTACGTAGTAAGGACGGACCAACACGGTAAATTATTATGGTCGAAGACGTTTGGTGGACAAGGATTAGAGGTGTCTCGCAGCATTTATGAACTCGCTAATGATGATATTGTGCTCTTCGGATCGACCAGAAGTTTTGGGCACGGCGGTTCTGACTTCTACTTGTTGCGATTGAATAAGGAAGGCAATCTAGTCTGGTCTCAGACCTATGGAACTGTCAGAGATGAGACGGGGGCACGCATGATTGTCGCAAAAAACGGCGACTTCGTTATGACAGGAACACAACAGTTTGTGATCCGCGATACAACTTATCATGTCAATGATGATGGGATCCCAATTCCGAGTGTCTCACTCACATCAGAATCCGATGCGCTAACAATGCGGGTGAACCAAATGGGATCAATATTGTGGCAGAAGATTTTTGACTTTGACTACAGCCCCCGAGAAGATGGGACGTTTGATGTCGCCAATTCAGTGATTGAAACCAGCGCGGGAAATATTGTCATTGCCGGAAAAACGGGTTATATCCATAACCGAATTGGTACGGAATTTCGAATTTTCAGCAATGTCCTAATAGTCGCCTATTCATCGAGCGGAGACTACATATACCGCGGATCCTTTAACTCGACGGACTACGATGAAGCAACCGATCTTGTGGAGAATGCATCCGGATTTATGCTTTTTGGATCAAGTTACGCGTCAATCTCCAGCGACGATAAACAATTTTATTTCGTTCAAACGAAACTGCCTCGATACTGGCCAAATCCCGGCGGAATTCCATTTACCACGATCGATACCGCTTGGACTAAAAACTTTGGTGACGTGGGTGCGGACAACATAAACCAAGTCATCATAACTAAGAACGGCGACCTTCGGTTGATTGGTTCCACACAAAGCATGGGCGCCGGGAAATCAGACCTTATCCTGATTCATATGGATAAGTATGGAAGCCTAAAAAAGTAAACAGCCGATGTCCTATTCTATCTCAAATGTGGCAAGCTGAGCTCTTTTCGCCCCAGAAATCCATTGCCTATTCCCCCGAACACTCTCTATATTGGTGTATGAATCTTAATTCCCGTGACATTGTTCGCATCCTTGTTTTGGACAATCTTAATTCCAAAGAGATTGAGACGGCTCTTCGGGAATGCGAATTCAAATATGTCTTCAGGCAAGCCGATTTAAAATTGCATTTCCTTAGAGAACTCCGGGAATTTCATCCTCATATTATTCTTTCCAATTACACGCTTTCAGATAGCGAGGGCCTCGAGGCACTTATCTTGTCCAAAGATATAGCGCCGGATGCACCATTTATTTTTGTTACAAATCACAACGGCGAGGATATTGCGATTCGATGTATGAAAGCCGGGGCCGCCGATTATATACTGAAGCAAAATATTTCTCAACTTCCGGAAATTCTCGAAGGCGTTCTGGAACGTGTTCGATCGAAATCTTTAACCACACCGACCGACATTTCCGATACCGAATTCAAACAGATAATTCAAAGCAGCAAAGATTTGATTGCGGTCATAGACCGCGACGGACATCGATTATACGCAAGTCCTTCCTACCTGGAATTCCTGGACTCCACTCAATTGCGGCCCGGGACTTCGATTTTTGATGAAATTGATAATCAGGACGTGCATCGTGTCAAGCAGCTCTACTACGATGTAATCGAATCCGAAAAATCACAGCGCGCGGAATACTCCATTACATCACGAAACAACAAAGTCGTCTTCGTCGAAGCAACATGGAGTCCCATCTTTAGCGACTCCAAGCGACCCACTCATTTTATGGTCGTTTCCAGAGTTATGACTCGACGTAAACGCGCCGAAGACGCATTGAAGGAAAATATTAAGCACTTTCGGGCGTTGGTTGAAAATATTGCCGATGCCATTTCACTTGTCAATCCATACGGAATCGTCCTTTTCACCAGCCGTTCTACGGGAAGAATTTTGGGTTATAAAATAAACGAATTTGTAGGCCGCAATTTTTTTGATGTCATCCATCCCTCCGACCTTTCGATGGCAACTCACTATTTCAAAATAGTGCAAAAACAAAGCGGAAGCGCGCCGGACATTCAACTGCGATTTCTTCATAAAGACGGATCGTACCGATGGATGGATTGTATTGGTAATAATCTACTTAATGAACCGGCCGTCAACGGTATCGTCTTT
The DNA here is from genome assembly GCA_031402315.1 of bacterium. Taxonomy (GTDB): domain Bacteria; phylum CLD3; class CLD3; order SB21; family SB21; genus JANNSF01. Next base: position 13,688 of record JANNSF010000152.1, read on the forward strand.
AACTATCGCGATATAACAGAAAAGAAGAATTCTGAAGAGGCGCTACGAACACAGGATGCTCTTTTCCGTGCCCTTATAGAAAATAGCGAGGATGAAATTTCCTTGGTCGGAGCCGATGGCAAAATTATTTACCAAATTAATTCGATCAATGGTTATGCGGAAGGTGAAAGTCGCGGTCAGAAAGCATTTGCCTTTATTCATCCGGACGATCTTGAACGTATGAGCGAGCGATTCGCGAAACTCGCGATTGAGTTTGGGCAAATCATTTCGGATGAATTTAGAACCCTTCATCGTGATGGATCATGGCGATGGATTGAGTGTGTAGCTAAAAACCTCATGAACGATAAGGCCATAAAGGCGATTGTTATTAATTCCCGAGATATCAGCGATCGGAAGTCAGCCGAGAACGCTTTGGCCTCCGAAAGAGAACGCCTTGCCGTCACACTTCGTTCTCTTACCGACGCGGTGCTAGCAACCAATACCGAAGGAAGAATCATATTGGCGAATGACAGTGCCCATCGACTGCTTCGTTCAAAAGGAACACTTGTTGATTGCCTCGTCGAAGATGTGGTTACACTCTTTGACGAGAAGGGAATGGAAAAAGTTGAGAATCCTATTCGACCGGTGATTCGCTCTAAAAAGAAATCCGAAACGGCTTATTATGTCATAACTTTTCCTGAAAATGAAAGGTTTACTGTCTCGGCCAATGCCGCTCCGATTTCGGATACGCAAAATGCATTGGTCGGCGCGGTCTTGATACTTCGTGACGTGACCGAAAAACTCCGTATGGAAAGCGAGTTACTGAAATCCAGAAAAATAGAGTCTATAGGTGTTCTTGCCGGCGGTATTGCCCATGATTTTAATAATATCTTATCAGCTATTTTGGGCAACATCTCACTCGCTAAATCTAAAATTGCAACCAACAACACCGATAAATCGATTGAACTTTTGAGCCGTGCCGAAAAGGCGTCAGAACGAGCCAAGGAGCTTACGCAACAGCTACTGACGTTCTCCAAAGGAGGCGCACCTATTCGACAGACCGGCAATATCGTCGCTATTGTTAGGGAATCGGCAGACTTTTCATTGGCCGGCAGCAATGTCCGATGTGAATTTGAAGTCGATGAAAATGTATTGTCGGTCGAAATGGATGCCGGACAAATAAGCCAGGTGATCAATAATCTCATTATCAATGCCCGTCAAGCTATGCCCAATGGAGGCACCATAGATATTTCCATACGGCAACTTGATATTGTCAAAGGCATGCCTTATTACGGCTTGTCATTGGAATCCGGCAAATACGTTGCGATCACTATCCGAGACCGTGGAATCGGTATTTCCGAAGAAAATATCCAACGCATTTTTGATCCCTATTTTACGACCAAGCACACAGGCCATGGATTGGGACTCGCAACCAGTTATTCAATCATCACGAACCATCAGGGCGCTATTGCCGTGGAGTCTGCAATTGGCCAGGGCACTACGTTTCGTATATTATTGCCAAGCTCCAGTAAACATAATGACGATACCCCTCTTATTCTGGTTGCCAATCCACAACTCAAAGGGCGAGTTCTAGTTATGGATGATGAAGAGTCGGTTCGCGAAATGGCTTCCAGCATGCTTAATCATCTTGGCTTTGACGTTGTGTGCGCGCGAGACGGAGTTCAAGCTATCGAACTTTATAAGAAATCGATCGCTCAGAAGGAACCTTTTTTGGCCGTTATTATGGATCTTACCATACCGGGAGGCCTCGGTGGAAGAGAAACCATTCGTCAGCTTATCGAGTTGGATTCGGACGTGAATGCTATCGTTTCGAGTGGATACTCCAACGATCCGGTTATGGCAGACTATAAGCAATTTGGCTTCAAAAATGTATTGCCCAAACCCTATTTTGTCAATGATCTTGCGACCGTCATAAACTCGCTGGGTTTAGAAATTCCTGCGCATGGATAAAGGATCAATCAAAACTTTTTTTAGAAAGGTCGGAATCATTGGATTTATTTTTTTTCTGATCAAGGGGCTTCTATGGCTTATTATCCCCTATTTCATTGCCGAATCCTTTTTTTGATTTAAGGATTCAGGCGGCGACAGCCAAGAAAATGGGTATCGTAGTAGGGTTCTTCAATATCCGAAATCATTACCCCGCCCGTTGTACCCGCATGTGCCATCTTTCCATTGCCTACAAAAATACCGACATGGGATGCACCGGATGCGCCCTTATAGGTATTTTGAAAAAATAT
>JANNSF010000153.1:0-15738 GCA_031402315.1 bacterium
ATCAGTTCGCCTACGTCGCATCCCACGATCTCAAGGCGCCGTTGCGCGGCATCGCGAATCTTGCGGAATGGATCGAGGAGGACCTGGGCGACCGGATCATCGGCGAGAGCCGCGAGCACATGCAGCTTCTGAAGGGTCGCGTGCGCCGAATGGAAGGACTCATCGACGGCATCCTCGCCAAAATGGCAAATGCCCATGTTTTCTTCGGACTCAAAACGGCTCCCGGTCATTACCCAAGCGCCGATGGAAAGCGAACGAAGATTGGGCATGGTCTGGCCGATCAATGTGAGGCCGTTATCAAGCTCGATTCTTGAATAATTATTCTCGTCGTAGAGCGTCTTATGCGTGTCGACGAAATTCTTTGAATAATTAGTCGCCTTCGTAACGGGAGCTATCGCAGGGCGAATGTTTTTTACCTTCTTTTTCACTTACTCGCTTCTTTAGGTATAAGAGCTTTACGGCTTAGTTCGTATTTTGTTTTACCATCACGTTGGGTCATATTTTGCAAAAGAACCTCTACTTCCTCACCCATTTTGTAATAATCCTCGACCCTTTGTACGCGTTTGTGGTCGATTTCCGAAATATGAAGCAAACCTTCTTTGCCCGGCAAGATTTCCACGAAAGCACCAAATTCAGCGATTTTCTTGATAGGTCCTTTATACGTCTTACCGATAATGGGCTCTTCGGTCATCCCCATAATAATCTTCAGCGCCATATCGGAACCTTCCGACGTGATTGAACCGATCTTAATAGTTCCATCATCCTCAATATCAATTGTCGCGCCGGTCCTTTCGATGATCGAGCGAATATTCTTGCCGCCGGGGCCAATAATGAGGCCGATTTGGTCAATTTTGACCTTGATCGTCGTGATTTTAGGCGCCCACTTCGAAATATCAGGCTTGGCCGTCGAAAGGGTCTCATTCATAATACCAAGAATGTGCAAGCGACCTTCTTTGGCTTGTGCCATTGCTTCCTGCATAATCTCCGGAGAGATTCCACGAATTTTGATGTCCATCTGACAGGCCGTGATACCTTTTGCCGTGCCGGCAACCTTAAAATCCATATCGCCAAGATGGTCTTCGTCACCCAGAATATCACTTAGAATCGCATACTTTGAGTACTCTTTGATGAGGCCCATGGCAATGCCAGCCACCGCCGCTTTGATAGGTACACCGGCATCCATCAGTGAAAGCGAGCCACCGCAAACAGAAGCCATCGAGCTCGAACCGTTGGACTCCATAATATCGCTCACAATTCGGATGGTGTAAGGAAATATCTCTGCACTCGGGAGTACATTTCGTAGTGCACGTTCAGCCAGATTTCCGTGACCGATTTCACGCCGACCCGGGCCTCGCGAACTCCTAGCCTCACCAACGCTGTAAGCCGGGAAATTGTAATGAAGCATAAAACTCCGGTACTCTTCATCGGTGTCAACGCCGTCAATAATTTGTTCATCCGTCTTCGTGCCGAGCGTCGTGGCGACAAGCGCTTGTGTTTGTCCGCGGGTAAATAGTGCCGTGCCGTGAACACGGGGCAAAAATCCCGTTTCACAATTGATCTGGCGAATATTTTTCATACCGCGCCCATCCAAACGTTTTGTCTGGTCCAAAATCATCGAACGCATATCCTGGTATTGCAAATCGTCAATCAATTTGGCGACCTGTTTTTCAGAATTAGGATATTTCTCTGCAAATTTTGCCAGCAGTTCATTCTTGAGAATTTTCAGTTTTCCGTTGCGTTCAGCCTTATCTTGAATCTTATCGGCTTCCAAGACGACAGGTTTTGCAATCGGTGTCAAATCCGCGACAAATTCGTCGGCCAACTTGACGGGCACAAATTCGCGCTTTTTCACGCCAACGGCTTTCGCCAGTTCATCCTGTATGGCTACAATGGCCTTGATTGAATTATGAGCATGCAAAATAGCTTTAAGCATATCCTCTTCGGATATTTCTTTGGCTTCGCCTTCGACCATGGCAATCGAATCTTTTGTTCCGGATACGACAATGTCCATATCGCTGTGATCAAGTTGCTTAAAAGTCGGATTGATAATAAATTGCCCATCGACGCGGCCAATACGAACCGAAGCAATCGGATATTCAAACGGAATATTGCTGACGGCCAGCGCCGCCGAAGCCGCAATGCCGCCCAGAACATCCGCACTATTCTCCTGGTCGCTGGATATAACATTCACGGTTACATTGGTGTCGTAATAATATCCTTCCGGGAAAAGCGGACGAATAGGACGATCAATGAGACGTGACGTCAATGTTTCTTTTTCAGACTGACGGCCTTCGCGGCGAAAAAATCCGCCCGGAATTTTGCCGGCCGAATATGCATTTTCACGGTAATCTACCGTGAGAGGAAAAAAATCAACATCCTTACGCAATTCACGACCCGATACGACGGCTGCAAACACGACCGTTTCACCGTACCGTACGACCACGGCGCCATCGGCCTGCCGTGCCATCCGGCCTGTTTCGATCGAAAGCTTTCTTCCGCCCAGTTCCATTTCCTTTACAAACACCATTGTTTCTCCTTTATTAATTAAAATTGAAACGGTGATTGAAATTCAGCCGCCCGAACGGCGTCAGCCTAAAGAAGTTCTGATTCCAAAACTTTTTTAGAATGACGTTTACGAGAAAGCTTATCATCCAATCACCATTCCGTTAAAATGTAAAAGGCTGTCCGTAAGACAGCCTTTTTGAAAACTTACTTACTTACGAATACCCAGTTCGCCGATGAGCGATCTGTACTTTTCAATATCTTTGTGTGTCAAATAGGTCAACAGACGTTTCCTCTGACCGACCATTTTGAGTAGCGAACGACGGGAACTGTGGTCCTTTTTGTTCACTTGCAGATGTTTGGTCAGGTCATTAATATGATCTGTCAAGAGCGCAACTTGCACTTCCGTTGCTCCGGTGTTCTTTTCCGAGCCGCCGTATTTCTTAACCTGAGCGGCTTTCATTTCCTTGGTCACTGCCATTTATATTCTCCTTTTATAATTATTTTTAAAACGGGCTGAATATATGCTAAGCTGGTAGCTAAATCAAACAAAATTTTAGATATTTTTATAGAGACTTAAGTGATTGTTTTCTAAACACTTCGATGTCACTCGCGACCTGATTTTTCAATTCCGATGACCCGCTGAATCTTTTTTCATCTCGGATCTTAAACAGGAATTCCAGAGCCAGTTGCCGGTCGTAGAGATCGCCTTCAAAATTAAGAAGATGCGCCTCGATTACGCTTTCGGTTTGATCTGAAAAAGTCGGCCTTGTCCCGATATTCGTGACCGCTTTCATTCGGTTACCGTCGATGATCGCATAGCACGCGTAGACACCTTTTCCGGGAATGAGTTTCTGCGGATGATTTGGCTTCACATTCGCCGTTGGAAAACCAATCCTGCGGCCACGCCCGTCCCCTTTTATTACATTCCCCGTCACACGATACGAGTACGTTAAGTAGCGATTGGCGAGTATTAAGTCACCATCGGAAATTAATTTTCGAATCAAGCCGCTGCTTAATTTAACACCCTGACTCAAAATGGCCTCTGTATTTTGCAATTCAAAGTGCATCGTGCGGCTCATTTCCAAAAGGCTTTCGTTATTGGCGGTACGATTTTTTCCAAAGGCCTGATCAAAGCCGAGTAAGAATTTTTTCAATCCAATTTTCTTGAGAAGTATCGTGCTTACGAAATCGTGTCCGGTCATATCTGCAAACTCGCGGTCAAAAGAGATCACGCAGAGTTCATCAAGACCACACGGCTCAAGCCTTTCAATTTTTTCGTCAAAGGGCGTAATGAAACGCAATTCTTTCCCCTTTTCGGGATTCAGCGTCATGAGAGGATGCGGTTCAAACGTCAGCAGAACGCTGCGGCCCTTGATATTCTTGGCTTCCTCAACGAGTTTCGAAATAACACTTTGATGTCCCAGATGGATTCCGTCAAACGATCCCAACGTAACGACGGAATTCGAATCAAAACGAATTTGATCCAATCGGCTTATCTTCATGCGTCTTTACTCGCGGATTCGTGTCTAAATAACTCTCTAAAATTATCAACGGACAGGGCTGAATCGATATCAAGATCTCCGCTCCGGATTCGACGAAGTGAACTCGCAAATGCGCCGCAACCAAGGCTTTCACCAATATCTCTGGCAAGGGACCGAATGTAAGTTCCTTTGGTACAGGTCACGCGGATAAAAAGGAGTTCGTCTTCAATTCTGAGCAATTCAATATTGTGAATGATTATTTTTCGAGGGGCCAGAACAATTTTCGTTCCTTTTCTGGCAAATTTATAGGCGGGCTTTCCGCCAATTTTAATGGCTGAAAAATCGGGTGGAATCTGGTCTTGCTCCCCAATCAAACTAGCCACCGAGCGTGCGATCTCCTCATGCGTAAGGTGGCGCCATTCGCTTTCGGAAATTATTTCGCCTTCGCTATCATACGAGTCGGTGGTTTTTCCCAGGGTAAGGACGGCGTCGTAGATCTTATCTCCCACCATAAGCGAATCGACCGCCTTGGTCGCTTTTCCAAAACAAATAACGAGGAGTCCGGTCGCAAAGGGATCCAAAGTTCCGCAGTGACCTACCCGTTTGACGCGGCGGGCCATGCGCACGCGGTGTACGACGTCAAACGACGTCCATCCCAGAGGCTTATCGATAAGCACCACCATCCCGCCTTCAAACAACGCAAGCTTTTCAGCGGCATTTAGTGAAACATAATTGGAAATAGTCTGGCGGGTGAGGAACGGAAAATTCACTTCTTGATCTGATTGAACAATTCTTCCATATGATGGATATGGTCCATCGTTTCATCAAAATAGAACTTCAATTGCGGAACGTATTTCATCTCGATCCGTTCGCTGATCTTCGTACGGAAAAATCCTTGTGCGTTATTAAGTGTCTTGGCGATTTCCTTGATGTCTTTTGGATCGCCGCCAAAAGCAAAATAAACCTTGGCATAGCCTAAGTCGTCGGCCAACTTTACGCTCGTAACCGTGATCGCTTTCACCCTAGGATCGCGCATTTCAAATTGAATAATCGCGCCAATCTCACGGTGAATTAATTCGGAAACTCTTTTTCCGCGCTGATTCATAGGTAGTTTACAATCTTTCTTGCAATTTCTGCATCGCCGCGGCTTTCGATGAAACGGACGATTTCATCAAAAGCACTTTCGATGATCTTTCGGTCGTTCGACACCATGGCAATAGCAAGTTGGGCCAACTGCCATTTATCCAAATGATCCGTTTCCGAAATCGAGACATTAAATTTATTCCGGACGCGATCCTTAATGCTTTTAGTAACAAATCGCTTTTCTTTAAGCGATTGACTGGATCCTATAAAAAGTTCCAGCGTGCAAACGCCAACGATCATTTTGCTTCGACGAGGGTCCGCTTCAATTCAATTTTTTCATAACATTCGATTTGATCACCGACCTTGATATCGTTGAAGTTATCAATCGTAAGACCGCATTCAAATCCGGACGCCACTTCCCGCACATCGTCCTTGAAACGCTTGAGCGAGGACAATTTTCCTTCAAACACAACTTCCCCGTCGCGCAAAAGACGAAGCGGCTGCGTCCGATTGATCTTGCCGTCGACCACATGACAACCGGCGACCGTGCCAACCTTTGAAATTTTGAACACCTCACGAATCTCGACCGTACCCGTGATCTTGGTCTCAAAATCCGGCTCGAGCATGCCTTCGAGCGCCTTGCGAATATCTTCGATACAGTCGTAAATGATGTTGTAATAGCGAATGTCGATATTCTCTCGTTCCGCCAGCTTACGTGCATTGAGATTCGGCCTGACGTGAAAGCCGATGATAATGGCCGCCGATGCAGAGGCCAAAAGTACGTCGCTTTCTGTAATCACGCCGACGCCACGATGAATAATATTGACCTTGACCTCGCTATTGCTAAGACGCTGAATCGAATCGCTAAGCGCCTCGACGGAACCGTCCACATCGCCTTTTAGAACAATCGCCAGATTGGAAACTTTTCCTTCTTTGACTTGTTTTGATATTTCATCCAGCGTGAGGAAATGTACGCGGCGGTGATCTTGTTCGCGTTTCAATTGCTGACGCTTAAGGGCAATATTTTTTGCGATACGTTCATTGGAAGTAATGACAAACGTATCTCCGGCTTGCGGCATTCCGTCAAAACCAATTAACTGGACCGGCGTGCTGGGGCCGGCTTCTTTGACAATATTACCGCGCTCGTCAAACATCGCTTTGACGCGCCCGGAATTAATGCCGCAGATAAAAGGTTCGCCGACACGAAGCGTGCCCGACTCCACGAGAACGGTCGCCGTGGCGCCACGTCCTTTGTCAAGCTGCGATTCGATGACGGCACCTTTGGCACGGCAATTGACTTTGGCTTTGAGTTCCGCCAGTTCCGCTTCGAGCAAAATCTTTTCAAGAAGCTGTTCGACGTTCGTTCCTTTTTTCGCGGATAATTCAACCACTTGGTATTTTCCGCCCCAATCCTCGACCAGGATATTTTTATCGGCCAATTGCGTGCGGATACGGGTGGTATTCGCGTCCGGCTTATCGATTTTATTGATGGCGATAATAATCGGAACTTCGGCGGCTTGTGCATGGTTAATAGCCTCCACCGTTTGCGGCATCACGCTATCGTCCGCCGCTACGACGATGACGACGATGTCGGTCACCTGCGCGCCACGAGCACGCATAGCCGTAAAGGCCTCATGACCGGGTGTATCGAGAAAAGTGATTTTTCGTTTGTCTTTTAATTCCACTTCGTACGCACCGATATGTTGCGTGATTCCTCCGGCTTCCCCAGCAACAACACTTGCACTTCGAATGTAATCCAAAAGCGAGGTCTTACCGTGATCAACATGACCCATGATCGTAACGATCGGAGGACGCGGCAATTCCGGAACGTCTGCATCGTCATCAAGATTTTCGATATCTTCCGCTTCAAAATCAGTAACTTGTTCTACCTGAAAGGAAAATTCACTCGCCACGAGCGTAATGGTATCCATGTCCAAACGCTGATTGATCGACACCATCAAACCCAGCGACAAACAGGTTTTAATAACCGCTGAAATTTCAACGCCCATAAGATCGGCCAATTCATGCGCGGACAAATATTCATGAACACGGAGTACTTTGACATCCTCTTCCGAATCCGCTTCCTCCGCTTCCCGTTCCGCGCGAAGAAGTTTTTTGCGTTTTTGGCGCTGTTCTCCAAGGGTCGTCGAATCCTCCATTTTTGCGAGGGTCTCGCGAATGGCGGCTTCCACATCTTTATCATCGACTTTCCCGCGTTTCTTCTTTTTCTTATTGCTTGTTTTGCTGGCGCCGGGCTTAGACTTGTCATCCAAAACGACATCCGGTTCGGGCTCCGCGTCTTTACCTTTTTTCTTTTTTCCACGGCTATCAGAATCGTCTTTAAGCGCCTGCTTTTCCAGCTGCTGGCGCGCTTTTTCAAACGCCTGCTTAAATTCATCAATCGCTTTTTGAGAAGACTTGAGATTCTCGAGCAAATCAATTTTCTTTTTTTCCGGCGCCTTTTCGGTCGTCTTTACGGTTGGGGCTTCGTCGCGCTTCGCATCGTCCGTTTTTTCCGACGCGTGCGTTCCTTCGGCCTTGGCCATTTCCTTGACCGGCATGACAATTTCCGGTTCAGGCTCAATGGGCGCCGTAAAATCAAAAAGAAGAGGTTCAGGAGCTTCCTTTTTGGGCTCCTTCTGATCTTTGATTTTTTTATACGTATCCGCGTGTTTTTTCTCTTTGCTAAATCGTGCGAGTACTTTATCAATCATCTCCGCATCAAGGACGCTCATATGCGACTTAACCGCCTTATGACCGTTCTTTTGAAGAAACGAAATGATCTCGTCGTGACCGACAAGCAACTCTTTCGCAATTTGAAAAACTTTCTTTCCTGCTGTAGACATAAGCTATATTACCTATTAAAATTTAGATCCAAATTATTCTCCACGCGCTTTCAAATCGCTGACGACGCTGATCATTTTGTGCAGTGAATTATCGTCAAGCCCGTGAATATTCTTTAATTCCTCGATGGAGGAAATATCGCCGACCTTTATGAATCCAACGCTGGCAAATACTTCCGCGGATGCGGGAGAAATACCTTTCAATTCGGCAATGAGGGTCTCGGCTGAAAACGCTAAAGGCTTACGAATTTCAACGCCGTCTTCACCAAGGGTGACGCCGCCGGCCGTTTCCTCTTCCAGAGAATTACCGCTCAATTCCGAATATTTGATCGTATCAATTTGATATCCTGTAAGACGCGAGGCAAGCCCAATATTTTGTCCGTAGCGGCCAACGGCGATGGCCATTTCATCGTCATTAATAACAGCCATTGCTTTTTTATCCGTCGTATCCACTTCTACGCGAAGAGGTTTTGCCGGACTGAGAGCACGTCCAATAAAAATTTCCGGATCATGGCTCCAGTTTACAATATCAATTTTCTCGTTGTTTAGTTCTTTCACGATGGCTTGAATGCGAACGCCCTTCATGCCGACGCAGGCGCCAACGGCGTCAATACGCTTGTCGTTTGAGAATACCGCGATCTTTGTGCGTTCGCCGGGCTCGCGTGCGATTGATTTGATTTCGATAATGCCGTCGTAAATCTCCGGCACTTCATTCTCAAATAGACGCTGAAGAAACAGAGGATCGGCGCGGGAGATAATAATGCGGGGACCACGTGGATCATCAACCACATCTTTGATCAGGGCGCGAACCGATTCACCGCGCTTATATCGCTCGTTACCGATCTGTTCGTTTTTCGGCATGACCAGTTCCGCGCGTTCAAAACTCACGTACATTTCGTTTCGATTGATCTGGCGAATTTCTCCTAGAATGACTTCGCCAACCCGTTTGCCAAATTCGTCCACAAGAAGTTTACGTTCGATGTCACGAATCTTTTGATTCAGGGTTTGGCGAGCACTGATAATCAGCCGTCGGCCGAAGCTCTCCGGATCCACGACCTCGACAAAGTCTTCGCCCACTTCCATTTCCGGCTCGATTTTTTTTGCACTCTCCAGAGAAATTTCGCTGACACTATTCGTGACTTCTTCCACTACTTTTTTAGTCTGATAGATTTCGATCGCCGCTTTTTCAAGATTGACAATCACGTCAAAATTATCCGTCGTCCCGTACTTCTTTTTAATCATGATCTTAAAAAGATCTTCGACGATGAGATTAAGTTCGTCTTTCTCGATGCTCTTCTCTCTGGCAATCTGTGAAAAAGCCTCGACAATGACATTGCCCTGTTCCATGATTCCTCCGTTAATTATTTCTATTTTACCATTTTAATATTAATTTTGCTTCAATTATTTTATCGAATCCTAGAGTCTCGAGCTCTTCACTCTTTTTGACCTTCTTCGATAGTATAATACTTCCATCCGAAAATTCTTTCAGCATGCCTTCCGTTGTTTTTGTTTCGCCGTTTTCCTTGAAAGTCACGCGCATCAAACGTCCAACATTTTTTTGAAACTGCCATTTTTCAGTAATCGGCCGATCTAAGCCCGGCGAAGAAACCTCCAAAATATAATTATCACCCAAAAACTTTTCCATTTCAATGACCTCCTCCATCTGGCGGCTGAAAATACGGCAGTGTTCGATGGTAATTCCGTGCATACTGTCAAAATAAACGCGAATCAAGGCGCGTCCGGAAAGCTTCACATGATCGATGGCAACAAGTTTATACTCTGTGTTTTCAATGACTTGCGTCGCTATTTCCGTCATCCTTAGTCTGCTGTCCATCTTCAAAAATCCCGGTAAACACAATAAAAAAGTGGGTCTTGCGAACCCACTCCGTAATAGGTAAAGAAGTAACCACAAAATATACAAAAAATAAAATAGGAACGCAAGAAATATTTTCAGTCCCTATGCGTGGCCAATAGATGAGATATTTTTTCACGCTACGATAATGCGACAGTTTTATCTAATCCGCACTCGCAGAATATTGCTTGGACGCAATTTGCAATGCATCTATCGGTTTGAGCTTATGCCTCTAAAAATAGATAGTAATCTAATCACTAAACTCAAGAAAACTATTACCTCCAATACCCCTTGTCTAGTCCAAATTGGTCAAGTCTTATTTTGCCTGTAAATTGAAAATGGCTTAAGCGGCAATTTTTCTTGATATCCATCCGTCGTTATCATTCCAACCTTTCAGTTTTCTAATATTCTTTAGCAGAGTAAGGTCCCATTCAGTAATCTTGACCCGTTGCCAACGATTGCTGACCCGAATCAATACGGCATACACCAATTTGAGACAACTCTTCTCGTCAAAGAATTTGGGAATGGTTTTCGTTCTACGTTTTTGCTCTTCGAAGGAACGTTCCAAGAGATTTGTCGTCCGGATAAATCGGTGATGGCCAATCGGAAAATGCATATACTGAACACACGCATCAAAGTCTTTTTGAAAGCAATACTTCATCGTGCACGGGCTCAGGCAGTTTCGCCGCCACGTTGCGCACCTTATGGGCAAAACAAGGCTGGGAAACACTCTGTGAAAAACATCGCTCTATTGCGGCAATGAGGCCGGGAGCGCCATCGCGTGTAATCATCAAAGGCTGACGAAGACCACGCCCGGTCATATCCCGAAAAAAGTTCGTCCATGCCGCTTCCGATTCTTTATTACCAAGGGCCATATGCAAAAGTACCTTCTGCTTATCCGAACAAATGCCCCAGGCTACCAAAATCCCTTCCTTAAATCCCGCCTCATTACGAAGGCTTTCATAGACGGCATCGGCGAACATGTACACCACATCATAGCCGGATAAATCCCTCCTTGAAAAGTTCTGATATTCGTCCCAAAGAGTGTCGGTCAGTTCACTCACCGCCGACCTGCTGAGTAGCAGTTTACCGTCTTCCCCCTTGAGCGCATCTTCAATATCCCGGGTCGATAAACCCCGCGCATACATCTCCACCACAAGCTCCCTGAGCTTGGGACTCATTGCGGGCATCTGGTCAAGCAAAGAAGACCGGTAAGGCTCTTCCATATCCCGCGCTTGGGGCTCATAAACTTCAATCACACCTTCACCACTTTTTAAGCGCTTCTTCTCATAACCATTGCGATATCCTTTTTGGCCTTCCTTGCGCCGTTCATCAGGCTTCCGTCCAAGTGCGTCACTGATCTCTTGTTCCAAAATCTCCTGAATCATTCGCCTCGACCCTTGACGAATTATCTCCGATAGAAAATCTCCAGACTCATCTATTCCACCCCTAAAAAGTTCATCAATTTCATTGCGCATGCGGTCTAATGGTTTTAACTTCTTCTTCATGGCGTAGCTCCTTGTTTAGTTTTTTGTTCGGCAAATTCAATATACTAAACCGTTACGCCATTTTCTTTTTACAGGGAATTTAAGACATTACCTTTTTTCCGTTTAGTGTTATCGCTTCAATCCAACCATCGGTAGATCTTATATGATCAACAATCGCGTAACTAATGGTATTCTTTGAGAGATTGCCTTCCCGTCGACCATCATCGCATTCCGATTGAAACTGAAAGCACGAAATTTCTGGGTAGTCCGGGTTCGATATAGTTCGGAACGCCGTTTACATAATCCGGATTGATAAAAGAAGAAGCAATATACTTTTTGTTCATCAGGTTACGAATACTTAAAAACCCTTTAACAAAAATATTTTTGGTTACGTACAACGGTTTACCCAATCCGAGAGTCGCATTGACGATTTGATACGACGGCACGGAGATCTTATTGGCGTCATCCGTAAAATATTTGCCAACGCCATTCGCACTGATCTCGATGAATCCACCTTTCGCCATAACCGGCGCATATTTGAGACCAACATTATAGTGTGTCGACGGCACGCCCGCCAACTCGTTTTTACTCAAGTCGGCCGATTTACCCGGTCTTGAAGGATTTGTATAAAGCGAATCCACCGTATATTTCGTATACTCATTTTTCGATAGCGTAATCGCTGATTGTAAAGATAGTCCCTGGCTCATCAGAAATTCTGCTCCAAGTTCCATACCTTTGCGAATCGTTTCACCGGCGGCTAAATAAAACCGCCCTTGATTATACGGGATAAGTTCATTTTTTACGGTGATCGTATAAACAGCTATGTCGTAATTGATGCCACGCAAAAAGGATGATTCTGACAGAGAAAGGTTTTGTTTTGTTCCAAACTCAATGGTCGACGACTGAATCGGTTTGAGAAGTGAACTGATTAAAAAGAGTGTATCCGCGCTACCCGGAACCGGGTCGGTTTCATTACCGGCCGGCACTTCGACACCCGTGCTGTAATTGGTATAGACGCTGTGCTTCTCACTGAATAGATACGAGATGCCAATCTTCGGCGTCACCTTACTAAACGTCCTTTCTTGAATGCCCTTACTGAAATTTTGATTGTCCTGTGTTGTATTATTAATCGGCAGTCCCTGACTTGTATACGTCAGTTTAGTTTGGCGCAATCCAATTAAAACATTTATCTTATCATGGAACCGCGTTTCATTTTGAGCAAAAATTCCAAGCGCATTGGCGCCTTCTCGTTTGTTATCGCGCAATTTTTTTCCCCGCTCTCCATTGAGAAGGTCATAAAATAGAACGGCGCCGTCCTGATACGCTTCATCAATTCCGATAAGCGAGATATTTTTTATATCACTTCCCACCCGCCATTCTTTTTTCACAATGGCGTTACCGCCAAGATGGTAACGCGTAAAATCACGGTACGTATTCCGTTCCGAGCGGTGCAAAATTTTGGGATTGACATAAAACATCGTGGAGATAATCCAATGGTCACCGAAACCATGGTCGAGACCCAAACTAACACGCCCTGTCTTATTCATGCGGCGTTCCTTTTGATTTTCATAATTCCGGTTGGCCAATTTTGCCGACGAATCGTAGCGAGCGGCTGAAATGGGACCCGGAATTCTGAATGTATTATCCGTTCCGGTCAGATGCGCAGTCAGCGTGGTTTTAGGAGTAATTTGCGAAACGACGCCGATATTGACTAAAAAACGTTCGCTTGAGGAATTGGCCCGATATCCATCAAAATTCGTCCAGCCCAATCCGGCATAGGCGATGCTATTTCCGAAGTTATAACCAAGCTTTATTTTCGAATCGGTAAAGCCAAATGAACCGCGCTTGTGCTGCACTTCGCCGAAATATTTTTCAAACTGAGGAATTGTACTGATATTAATGACGCCGCCGCCGGCATTGCCCCAAATGGAAGATGCATTGGAGCGAACGATTTCAATTCGTTCGGCAAAATCCGGGTCTACAAGGTCAAAAGACGTTCGACCATCCGGTTCCGTTTCCGAGACACCATCGACAATGACTTTTATTCCACGCGATGTACCTGCATTAGACCGATCCCCGGCGCCGCGGGCGCCAAAGCCACGAATATTCACACGAACGTCTTGATTGCCGGAGCGCGCTTGTATCAAGACTCCCGGCACGTTAATGAGCGCATCATTCAGTCCGTATCCGCGTGAATTTTCAAAATTCTTTTTCTCGATACTCGTCACCGACATCGGTACCTCGATTACACTTTCCGACGTTCGCGTTGCGGTTGTCGTGGTTCCCTCAAGATAATAGGTTTTTACAGAATCCACTCCTTCTTGCGCTTGCGCATAGCCGGCAACTAATAGGAGTACAGAAAAACAAATACATTTCTTTATCATAATAACTCCAGTAATTGGCATGCTGAATGGGTCAAATCAACAAAGCTCTTTTACGCAAATGCGTAATGCGTCATTGTTCAATGCATGCAATTGAAAATAATCAACTAATGAGATGATTTAGTCGGATTTAGACTATAAGGGAATTTGAGGCGGGTGAAAAACTTCTGCTGAAAAGGGATTATTAATAACGCAAGCGTAATCCAGTTCCAGCATACAGACAAAATCAAAAATCGTTATGAATACCATTGATGGGAATGCAATATACTTCACCTTATTCTTTAGACTGGATTTACTTCCCTTTGAACCTTCATCGCGTCGAGATTCCTCCTGAAATACAATATGATCGCCCTGCGGCGAATCTCGGGTAATGAAAATATCTTCATCCCGATCAAGAATGTCCATATACAATACCACACGCACATTTTCTCCCAAATAAAACAGATTGGAGAACGGCTGAAATGCCAAGACGGCGACGACAAAGTAGGAAAGAATTATTTTTTTCACGGGAATAAAATTACACGAATTAATGTTGTAAACAAGAGATAAAGATAAATTCTTTAAAAAATTGTTGTTTTTTACGGGTGCGTACTTTATAATTGCGCGCATTTTAGAAAAACATAGATATACATAAAATAGAGGTACTGAAATGAAAGAAAACCTGCACCCCGCGTATCCGCTGTCGAACGTCACGTGTTCGTGTGGAAGCGCATTCGTCACCCGTTCCACGGTGGGCGACATCAAAGTTGAAATTTGCTCTAGTTGTCACCCGTTCTTTACCGGAACGCAGAAGCTAATTGATACAGCCGGCCGCGTAGAGAAGTACAACAAGAAATTCGCGAAGTATAAAGAGACCGCTAAAAATTAGCGTCTCTCAAATTATTATCGAAGGAATACGCCCGGGAAACCGGGCGTATTCCTTTTTTTATTTTTACTATTGTGAGCTATTATGAATGAAATGAAAACAATCACCGTAGGCGGTCAGGCTGTCATCGAGGGCGTTATGATGCGCTCTCCCCATACTATTGCGACGGCCGTACGTAAGAAAGACGGGCAAATCGTTACTCACTCACGACCGTTTTTGCCGTTAATCAAGAAATATCCGTTTCTCAATGTTCCGATCATCCGAGGCGGGATCGGAATTATTGAAATGATGATTATTGGCAGCGAAGCGCTTAATTTCTCAGCCCAAGAAGCGGACGATAAGGCGACGTCTCAGAAGAGTTCCTTCTTTCAGAATTTATCCGTCATCATAGCCTTGACGGTTGGAATTGCAATATTTTTTGTAACTCCCCTTTCACTGACATCTTTTTTGTTTGCCCTGGATCAGAATGCGTTACAATTTAATCTTATGGCCGGGCTAATTCGCACCAGTATGTTTCTCATGTATCTTTTCGTCATTTCGAAATTTCCGGATATCCATAGGATATTCGAATACCACGGCGCCGAGCACGTCTCGATTTACGTCTTCGAAAATAAAGAGACCTTGATTGCCGAAAACGGCATGAAATACGATACCCCGCATCCCCGTTGCGGCACGAGCTTCTTGATGTTCGTCATGATTGTTTCGATTATTTCATTCGGAATTATCGACAGTATCTACATCGCAAATTTTGGTTCTATGAGTCTTTTAGAACGATTAGCGGTTCACCTACCGCTCATACCGGTTGTCGCCGGATTGTCGTATGAATTGATTAAACTCTCTGCAAAATATTATCACATTCGTATTGCGCGGCTCTTCATGCTTCCGGGGCTTTGGCTGCAGCGTATTACAACCAAAAAGCCCCATGTTGATCAAATCGAAGTGGCCATGGTTGCTCTGAAGGCGGCACTGGGCGAGGCTATGCTCGAAAGTTATGCGCAGGGAAAAATAAACGTTGCCATGAGCGTGCACGAATAAGCAATGATTGATCAATTAGAAAAAGCAGAGATACGATTCAACGAAATAAATAATCTCCTTTCGCGCCCAGAAACGATTTCCAATCAGAACATGTTTCGAAGCCTGAGTAAAGAGCGAAGCGGGCTTGAGGATATTGTTGATAAATTCGCGTTGTACAAAAAGGTTCTTGGCGATGCCTTGGGCAATAAGGAAATCCTACAGTCTGA
>JANNSF010000154.1:0-11046 GCA_031402315.1 bacterium
CAGCACCGAAAAAGGCCGAAAGGTTTTTGGAGGGGGAGGCATTGTGCCGGATGTACATTTGGAGGCGGATTCCAACAGCGTCTACTATGTAAAGCTTATCAGCACAGGGGCTCTGCGCGAATACGTAAACCAGTATTTGGAAAAAAACGGACCGCGATATCGTGATCAGTACAAGACCAAGTTTTCCGAATTTGTGAGCGGCTTTGCTTTGGCCGATAGTGATTTGGAAGACCTATTTGCGATCGGTCTAAAGAAGGGCGTTACAAAAGATGAAAGCGGTATAACACGGGATAAGGATGATATGCGAAACGTTGTAAAAGCCGAGGTGGCAAGATTTATCTGGGGAAATTACGAGGCATCTCACATTCGACTTATGAATGATAAAATTGTTACAGGGGCGATGACCTTGTTTCCGCGCGCCAAGAAATTTTCTGACGCAAAATAAGATTTTCGTTAAAAAAATGAAAACGGGCTGTTCTTACTCTTTGAACAGCCCATTTTTTCGTGAAAAGGGGATCTAATTGCTTGAAATATTGTCGAAGACAAAATTATCAATTTTGTAATTATCGTTTGAAACTTTGATGCAAAATTTCTTCATCAGATTAATTCCGCCTTTGAAATCAATCGCGTAGCGATTGCCACTGCGATATACTTTTTTCTCCCGTTCCAGTTTAGTGAGTGCTTGCCGGATGGTGGTGATATTTTTTGGTGTTTCTTTCATTTCCAGTCGTTTGGCCACGACATTGGCAGAGGCCGGATCGGAATTCAAACCAAATTTCAGAATAAGACTCTCGAGATTCACAGGAACAAATTTGTCCTTTGTTCGTTTGGCCAAGTCTTTGTCCTTCATTTCGAAGCTCCTTTCATTTGATATTCCCGTTTCCTTGTAGTCGCAATTATACATATCAAATAGCTTGCCGTTCATTCTGAGATAGATTACTCAATAAAAACAATAGTTTATGTGCAAGGACTTAGCCAGTGGCTGTAGTAGCATGAACCACTTGGATCAGAGGTGATCTAATTTGAAACACATTTTCAGGATAGCGGTAGTATAGCGGAATGCTGCTCTAACAAATTTTTTTTATTTTCCTTTGCAAATTTCGTTAGCTATATTAGGGCAATTGATAAAACTGGAGTTTTATGGCTTACACGTTTCTAACCCTAGAAATTGCGGACAAAATTGCGCTGATCTCGCTCAATAACCCGCCGTCCAACAGTTTGAAAATGCCACTTTTGCAGGATCTTGACCGGATGCTGGATGAATTGTATGCTCACCGGGATGTTAAGGTCATTATTATAACAGGCGCCGGGAAAACGTTTGCCAGCGGGGCCGACATTGAAGAAATATCCAGGCTCGGTTCAAGTCAACAAGCGAAAGAGATGTCGTCCTTTGGTCAAAAAGTATTTTTGAAACTGGAAAGTGGCCCAAAGCCTGTTATTGCTGCCATCAATGGATTTTGTCTTGGCGGTGGCCTGGAATTGGCGATGAGTTGTCACATACGTATCGCATCGGATCGTGCCCTAATGGCCTTACCCGAAATTGCCCTTGGCATTATTCCGGGGTTTGGAGGCACGCAGAGGCTTCCACGAATTGTCGGGATGAGCAAGGCAACGCAAATGATATTATCCGCGGACCAAATTCGTTCTGAAGAAGCGCTGTCGATTGGATTAATTAACATGATAGCTCCGAAAGATACGCTGATAGAAGAGGCAAAAAAAATAGCAACAAAGATAACGCCCAAAAGCCTGGGCAGTATCCGGCAAGCACTAAAATCCATGGCACTAGGCTCACAAGTATCAATCGAAAAGGCCATGGAAATTGAGTCAACGTGTTTTGGAGAGTTATACGGGACCGCAGACATGAAAGAGGGAATTTCGGCATTTCTTGAAAAGCGCAAGGCTAATTTTCTGGACTCATGATCTTAAAAACGACGGAGGCTCGAGTACCCGCCAATATTGTAAATTGGAGGAATTCCGAGGTAAAACAAAATATCCTTGATAATAAGGCGCTTGACTGGCGTGCCCTATTTGGAAATACCAATCCAATAGACCTCGAAATTGGTATTGGCAATGGAAGTTTCTTGGTGCCGTTTTGTTCGGATAACTCCACACGCAATATGATTGGCGTTGAAATTGAAGGGCTGTATCTCAAGAAGGCTGATAAAAGACTATCTAAAGAAAACCTGGGTAATGGGAAATTGCTTATTGGTGACGCCAAACTTCTAATTTGGAAACTTGTACCGGAATTGGCTCTTGAAAATGTCTACATCAATTATCCCGACCCTTGGTTTAAGAAGCGACATAAAAAAAGGAGAATGGTCAATCCATGGTTTTTGCAAATGATTGCCACCAAAATGAATAGCGTATTGACCGTTGCCACCGATGACGAAGAGTATCGAGATTGGGTGGTCGAGTGTATTAAAGAAAGCGATTGCTTCGCACCGATTTTTGACGATATTTGGGTTTCGCATTTGCCAGGCTACTATCAAACGAAATACGAAAAAAAGTGGAAAGACCTGGGTAAGGCTGTTTTCTATATGAAATTCAATAAAGTTCGTCATCCAGGCCTGGATGCGAATGAATATATCGAGACGCAGAACCTACAATTCCCTCTTAAAAAATTGGAAAAGGAACGAATGGCAACGATAGGATTGAAAGAGGCAAAGGTAATAACGAAGGAGATTGTATAAATGCGTTTATTGTTGCTTGGCGCCCCCGGAGTCGGGAAGGGAACACAGAGCAAGCTTTTGGTGGATGAGTTTAATATCCCCCAAATTTCAACCGGCGATATGCTTCGTGAAGCGATCAAGAAGAATTCGGATTTGGGCATGAAGGCAAAGAGTTTCATGGATAGTGGCCGTCTCGTTCCGGATGACTTAATTATTGATTTGGTCGAAGAGCGGCTGAAGCAGAAAGACGCTCAATACGGATTTATTCTTGATGGCTTTCCACGAACCATCCCTCAAGCGGAAGCGCTCGATCACCTTTTGGGACGAATGAATATCAAAATAGACGCCGTAATCGATATCAACGTTCATCATGAAAAATTAATTGAACGTCTGTCAAGTCGCATGATTTGTCGCAATTGCGGCTGGGTGTACAACAAGGTTTCGAGTAAACCCAAAATAGAAGGTATGTGCGACCGATGCGGAGGGGAAATCTATCAGCGTTCAGACGATGCGCCGGAAGCAATCGCAAATCGTCTTAAAGTTTATGAAAAAGAAACCGCCCCGCTTCGCGAATACTACCGAAAAAAAGGGCAGCTTAATGCCATTGATGGTGAATTGCCAATGGGAACGGTGTATAAGAAAATTCTCGCGATCTTAGAAATTGAAAAGTGAAGTCAAGTGAATTAAGCATGGATGAAGTGTTTAAGATCACGCATTTCTGGTCAAAGGCGGGATTTACTCGCCATTCATTAAATTAAGGGCTAATTCAATGCGGCTCGTAGTGTTGGGAATTGTGTTTTGTTGGTTGACCGGATGTTTAGGATACGAGACCAAGGAGTATTCCTTTAAACTCAATAAAGACGGCCATTCCGGGGCTGCCGTAATTCGGTACTACGAAATTTATTCCAGAACGGGCTCGGGCGATGAGTCGGAAAGTGACTGGAAGGTGCTCAACGATGAGTACTTGAATGGTGATCGGCTGAATGAGGGTTTTATGAAAGTCAGGAATATTAAGAAGAGGCTGTATGTTGAAGACGGGAAACTCAATGGTGAGATGACGTTTGAATTTGATAGCCTTTCCCATGCGGGCATTTACCGCTTTGATGCGAATACCTTTATCAAGTATATTGATCCGAAAGAAGAATTGTTTACCGGTGGAAATGGCCGATCCGGAGGTGATATTTTGCCCGTTGTATTTTGGAATAAATCCGAAATGACTCTCAAGATTGTTCCGACTTCGGCATCCGACACCGCGGGCGTAAAGATTAGTTTGATTAGTCGTTACAAGAAGAGTATATCAAACGTTAAATAGTCTAAGGCGTTGGGATCGAAATGCAATGCGATCGGCGCTTGCTTTTTTACGTAAATAAACGGAATTTGACGATGAGGAAGGTTGGTTTCTTATTCCTGTTTTTTGGAATGTCGGCCACCGCGCAAGACGCGATGCGATGGATACGGCAGGGCGATTCGTTGGACCAAGCTTTGGACGCGCAAGGTGCGTACGAGGCTTACCAGCGTGCGGCCGAAGGTGATTCTACGAACAACTTGGCAAGGGTCAAAATTGCTGAAAAAATAATTCAGTTTGCCAACGAAATTCCAAGAAGCGCGGAACAGCGGAAAAAATACCGTGACGCTGAGTCTTTGATTCGTCGATCAATTAAGGAGGATTCCTCCAATATTTTTGCCTATTATGTGTTGTTTGAAATTTTTGATAAACAGGCCGCCGAAGAGTCCGGGTCCGCCCGGCGGGCAATATTTTCCGAATGGAAAAAATTGAACGATAGAATTTTGGCCTTAGACACACTCCAAAACCAGACGTACCGTTGGCTTGGGATTTGGCATCGTGAGGTGTACGGAGTGAGTTGGGTGACCAAAACATGGTCTCGCATCTGGAGCGATGGATATCAGAACGCATCCTTGGAAAATTCGGTCGACTTATTGAGAAAGGCCGCGAGTTTGGATTCGTTCAGTTGCGGAAATCTTGTTGAAATGGGAAAGACCCTAACGCTAATGGAACAGTGGGCCGCGGCCGATTCGGTTTTTCTAAAAGCGGTGTCAGTGCCGGTTCGGAGTAAGAGAGATCATAAGATACAACGTGACGCACGACATTGGAGGGAACTCTTGTCAGAGAAAAGATATTCAGAATTAGAATTAGCAATAGAATAGTTATTAAATAGAAGGAGATTAATATGACGATTCGCGTATCCAATGCTGAAAACGGCATTGTCGAAGAATTCAAGAGTAACAATCTGGATTTCATTCGTCGCAGTTATACGGAATTTGACGGTGTCGATAAGATGGGGGAAGCCGATTATACGAAACTGGCGGTGCTAATTGTAAAAAAGCGGTACACCGATACGCGATTTGATAATTTAGCATGGACGGTCGAAGCGGTGGCGGATTGATGCTGGCGGTTGGAGACTCGGCGCCCAATTTTGAGCTAAAAGATGGAAGTGGTACCCTGCGCACGTGGAAAGAGTTTAAGGGACAGAGGGTAGTACTTTATTTTTATCCTAAGGACATGACCCCCGGATGCACCAAAGAGGCATGTAGCTTTCGTGATCATAAAAACGTTTACAAGAAAAAGAATATTTCGGTCATCGGTGTGAGTCCGGATTCTGAGAAGGCCCACGCAAAGTTTTCAGAAAAATATGAATTGCCCTTTATTTTATTGTCCGATCCGGATAAAGTTCTCGCCAAAGCGTATGGAGTATGGGGCAAAAAAAAGCTTTACGGACGCGAGTACGAAGGTATCCTTCGCACGACCTTTGTAATCAGCGAAAAAGGTAAAATCGAAACTGTGTTTTCGAAAGTAAAAGTTGATTCTCACGCGAGTGATATTTTGGAAACATTATGATTTCTGTATTAGCCATCCTTCTGATTTGGTCGGTCCCGCAAGAAACACCGGACAATTGGGAAACGCATAAATTTTCAATTTATAATGTCCAGTTCAAAACCCCAAAACACTGGAATGTCAATATCAACGATGCGACGCAAAAGAGTTTTGTGGAATGTACCAGCCGTGACCATGAAATGTATTTTTTTCTCACGGTTGCAGAAAATGAGAAGCGAACGACGCCTGAGATTGTGCTGTCCTATCTGAAAGTAACCTACGGAAATTGTGACTTTATACGGGAGGAGACGAAGACGATCAACGGCATCGATTTCTTATTCTCGATAGGACTTAATACAAACAATGACGTTTCATCTTATATTCGCCTGGGCGTGGGTAAAAAGAGAGACTGGATGTATATGGTGGACAGCGGTTTCAATAACGTGAATAGCGACGAGGACGAAAAATTGCTCGATCAGATTATTTCAACAATAAAGCCATTAAGGTAACATCCTCGGCCAGACCCCAGTGTCAGGACTACGGTCATCTCGCGACGATCAATCAATCAACCTGCATGGAATATTCAAAAAAGCGTCTTGTCATTTTGGGTACCGGTTTTGCCGGTTTTGGGGTTCTTAAAAACATCAATCTTAAATTGTTTGATGTAACGGTTGTGAGTGAACGAAATTATTTTCTTTTTACCCCCCTGCTACCCAGCACAACGGTGGGAACGATCGAATTCCGCAGCATTATTGAGCCGGTAAGAAGCGTTGGGGACGGTGTCAAATTCCATCAAGGGCGAGCAACGAGACTGAATTCGGAGAAAAAAACGCTCGCGTGCATGGGGCAGTTTGACGGGCGTGAATTCTCCGTTTCTTACGACTATTTGGTTGTTGCGGTGGGTGCCGTCAACAATACGTTTGGTGTGCCGGGTGTGCATGAACATGCCTTTTTCTTAAAAGATCTTCGCGACGCACGAAAAATTCGCCAGCGCATTATTGACAATTTTGAGAGCGCTTCAACTCCCGGTTTAGACGTTGGAGAAATCCAGAGGTTTCTTCATTTTGTGGTTGTTGGAGGTGGGCCGACGGGCGTGGAGTTTGCCGCAGAGCTTACCGATCTCCTTGAAGGTGAGCTCGCCAAAGCCTATTCGCACCTTGTTGGTGCGGTAAGAATAACGCTCATCGAAGCCGGAAAACAAATACTGAATTCCTACGACGAAAAAATTTCAAACTACGCCACGAAACTCTTCAATCGTCGTCGGGTTGAAGTCCTAACCAACAAACCCGTTAAGATAGTCGAAGAGCAATCCCTGCAGTTGCAGGATGGAACCGTCCTAAATTACGGCTTGCTGGTTTGGTCAACCGGCAATGGGCAAACGGCCTTTGTGAATTCTCTCAATTTCCAAAAGGATAAAACGGGAAAACTGTTGACCGATGGCTATTTTCGCCTTAATAATTCAAATGATATTTTTGCCGTGGGCGACAATGCCAATATGAACGGTTTGGAACTGCCGGCTACAGCACAGGTAGCGGGCCAATCCGGGAAATACCTCGGTAAACTCCTTACAAGGATTGCAAAGAACACAAAGATCGAAAAACTGCCTGTTTTCAAATTTAAAAATCTTGGAATGCTGGCCTACATAGGAGGAAATCGTGCGGTTGCGGATCTACCGGCGGGAAATGCAGGCGGCTTCTCAACGTGGATATTTTGGCGATCCGCCTATCTGACAAAACTTGTGAGCCTAAAAAATAAGGTACTTGTACTTTTTGATTGGTTTAAAGCTGCGATGTTCGGCAGAGACATTAGCCGGTTCTAGATGAATTTTATTAAATCAAAGCTGGTAACTCCGTTTCTTAATTTACTGAAGCAAGGCCTTACGCCGCAAAAACTGGCCCTCAGCGCAGCCATGGGAATTATTTTGGGTGTTTTCCCCATGCTCGGTGCCACCACGATTCTCTGTGCGCTTTTTACTTGGATTTTGAGGCTAAATCCGGTGGCGATCCAAGTTGTGAACTATTTTATTTATCCTCTTCAAATCTTGCTCTATATCCCATTTTTCAAGTGGGGAGCAGTGGTCTTTGGCGATGGTGAATTTCCCTATACCGTCGCACAAATTTTGGAAATGCTGCAATCGGAAACCTGGAATACAATTGGCACTCTCTGGAGTGCCAATGTAAAAGCCATTATGGTGTGGGCGGTTACGGTGTCCCCGATGGGTATCCTTATATACCTGCTTCTAGTGCCCATTTTTGCGAAACTTGCAAGACAAAATCAAATCCTTAAGCCCATTCAGATCGACATCTATTCAAAATCGGATTGTCATTTGTGTGAGGTCGCGAAAGAAATTATCGAACTTCAGAGAGTAGAGTTCACGTTGCACATTCAGTCTATCAATATTGAAGGAAATCCGGACCTTTTGGAGAAATATAAAACCGAGGTCCCAGTGGTCTTTATCAATGGTAAGAAGGCATTCAAATTTAAGGTCGAAACAGCCGAACTTGTCGAGAAACTGAAGATAGCTAAAGGCATGCCGGCTTAAGGCTTTGTTTCCTATAACCTTTGGAACAGTGAAATTTCATTTAGTCGCAAATTGGTCAGCTGGCCATCGTGAGTTTTTCCAAACATAGGCAGGAATTTCGCATCCCATACAATTTCGTCATACTTATACGAGTGGCGCCGATTCATCATTTGTCCCGACGTCTCGTCAATACTCTTAAACGTAATGATCATTTCCAATTCACAGGCTTCCATGTCGGTGACGGTCAAATTCCACAAGGGACTGTTTTCGTTTAAGGGATGAACGACGGTCCAGTTGAGGGTCAAAAAATTTACGTATTTGCGTTCAAGATCAAGATTGAAAAAGCGAACAATCGGGCTTCCATTTTCTTCAACCAACATGCTGGCAAAGACGTTAATCTCGGCGTCAATAAGGGTGTTGGATTTTGCATTAGCCAGCCGAAACATAATGGCCTTTCCGTCACGATAGGGCGCAACCAAGGCATTTTGACTCCAGAATATGTTTGAAACGGGTCGTGCAAATCGCGCGTAGAGCAAACCGGTTGCCAGTGCAAAGCACAGCAGGCCGATTAAAGCCTCCGTCGAGGCAATGATGTTGGCGGCCAATCCGATCGGACTCACGCGTCCATAGCCGACCGTAGTCAAGGTCTGGGCGCTGAAGAAAAATTCCTCAATAAACTCGTCCGTCGCTGAATGAGCAACAGCTCCTGCAAGATCTTGAATTCCCAGATAGAAATAAAGGCACGCAAAAAAGAGGTTGATAACCGTGTAGGCGACAAATACAAAAAAAATAAATTTCGGCCAACTCATGCGGATCAGCTCATTAAAGATACTAAATCGATCACTGATTGAGACGCCGGTTTTTATGACATTGAAACCTCCGGACGAATTGATGAATCGCTTTCCCTGATTACCGACGGTATTGCTGAGACCGGAATCATTATAGGAGGAAATGGTCTTACGTAATTGCTTTATCATAATAGATTACTCGCCAATTCGGCGAGCGCGCTACGTTCACCTTTGAGGAGATTGACATGGGCAAATAGATCCTGACCTTTCATTCGATCCACTAGAAAGGCGAGACCGTTTGACTGGGAATCGAGGTAGGGGGAGTCGATTTGGTAAATATCGCCGACAAAAACCATCTTCGCGCCTTCCCCGGCCCGTGTGATAATGGTTTTGACTTCGTGCGGCGTAAGATTTTGAGCCTCGTCAACGATAAAGAATATTTTATCAAGGCTGCGGCCGCGAATATACGCCAGAGGGGAGATGACAAGTTTTTGATTTTCGATCATTTCTGCAATTCGTGTGACTTCTGAACTATCGGCGTGGAACTTATTTTTAATAACCGTGAGGTTATCCCAAAGCGGCTGCATATACGGGTCGAGTTTTTCCTGAATATCTCCCGGCAGAAATCCCATATCACGATTACTGAGGGGAACAACCGGCCGAGCAAGAAATATTTGAGCGTACATCTGCCGCTGTTGTAAGGCGGCGGCCAGAGCAAGAATCGTCTTACCGGTTCCGGCTTTTCCGGTGAGCGTAACGACTGAAATTTCAGGACGCATGAGTGCGTCGAGAGCGAAGACCTGTTCGGCATTTCGCGGTTCAATGCCATACGCACGCCTTTTATCAATGCGCTCGAGCGACTTGCCCACAGGATTATAATGGGTCAATACGCTGGCGCTATGATTTCTGAGAATAAAATATTCATTGGCGAGCGGTTTGCCGGGAAGCCTGAGATCGGCTACCACGACGCCCTGGGGTTCATCATAAAAACGGCGAATCACGGCCGCATCAAAATTTTCATGGGTTTGAATGCCAGTGTAGAGTTCGTCAATATTGGGTACTTTACCTGTCTCATAATCCTCCGTCGGGATACCTAGGGACTTGGCTTTCATACGCAGATTAATATCTTTGCTGATCAGGATGACTTCACGGTCCGTACGTTTGTAGCGCAATTGATCTGCCAGCGCCAAAATGCGATGATCGGGTTTATTCGTCGTAAACGCATTGGTGACCAAATCCGAATGGGGTTCGCCAATTTCTACAAAGAGGCGACCGTGATTTTTACTCAGGGCAAGTCCTTTGTTGAAGAGTTGGGACTTGGACAATTTGTCCATTTCGCGAACAAATTCTCTGGCTTGAAAATTAATCTGGTCGTTTCCTTTTTTGAATTGATCTATCTCTTCGAGCACGACAATTGGAATTACGACATCGTGTTCCTTGAAATTATAAATGCAAGTGTGGTCATGCAAAATAACATTGGTATCAATAATGAATAGTTTCTTCTCAGGTTTTTGTTTCATGCGGTTTAATCCCAAATAAGTTTAGAAATGTGAACGGATGAAAAGAAATGGAAGAAAAAAGAAGAGACTTTTGAAAGAATAGAAAATTAAAGGATGTCGCTTTTTCACGAAAAAGAATTTTTCACCGGTCGCAATATTAGTTATACCTTTCCTTCGCAATTTAATGCCAATTCCGAACAAAAAATACTCTCTCTCAAAACATGGGTGAATGAAGTTAATTCAGATGCTTTGGTGGAGCAAGTTAATTGTTGGCATCATAAGCTACACACATATTACCAACGTCTTATGTTATTGATTTTATGTGGTTTATGAAATAGTTTTGATTTTACTAACACCGTTTAAGAAAGAAGTTAAAATCATGCCACCTAATAAATGTGAGGGAAAAGGATCGCTTTCGAGATGATGATTTGATTGGATGGATAAACAAAATAGGTTGCCTTGGTCTCGCAAATCAACTAATTTCAGACTGCTTATTACGACGTCTGACTAATTAAGAGGAGTAACCATGAAAATTCTAGGTTTTCTATTTCTGATGTCTATTGAAATTTTTTCGCAAGCAGGTTCTTATGAAAGCCTCGGAGGCGGATGGGGTAATGTCGCCGGGATATGCGCTCTGGGCGATAAACTCTATGTGATCAGCGACGGCTCTTTGTATGAGTCGACAACCGGTGGCAAGTACACAAGCCTTGGATCGGGATGGTCCAATGTAGGTGGG
>JANNSF010000155.1:0-12679 GCA_031402315.1 bacterium
CATCGTTGGGCTTAATGACGAAATCATCCTTGTGAGTCGATACATATTCCGTAAGATCAATGGTGCGGCCCTTGAATCTCGTTTTTTCATTCGCCATCATTCGTGTCCACGGAATGTGCTTCGCGATCGTATTAAGTTCCGAGATTGAAAAAAGAGAGTGATTCTTTTCATGGGTCAGACTTGCAAACAGGGATTTCTTATGAACGAGTTTCGCACGAAACGGATTGACCATACAAATATTCTTATCGCGATACGCAGCTACGAGATTTGCCGTTTCCGCCGGTCTCTCGACGCAATCGTTGGTCAAAATGCGTTTGTAAACGAGATCAATCTCAAAGTCCTTGGATCGCAGACGTCCGCCGGAATATTCAAGATCGCGAGGGTCTGCAATGATGCAGGAAAACCCTTTGGAAATAAAAAATTCCTGAAATAATTGAAATTCCGTATAGGTCGGCACTTCGCGCCAGTCGACGATGGCTATATTGGGCTTTTTGTTTTTTTTGACACCGTTAAATTCTCCCCACGTCGCCATTAGCCGGTCCAGGAGTGTTTGTCGGATCTTGAATTTTTCAATATGAAAGGATTTCTTGAAAGTCTTAACAAAAGGCAATTCATCATAAACTTTGGCCGCGACGTCCGAATAAGCGATCCCGGCCGGGCACTCGGCGTTTAATTCCACATACTTGAGTTCATCGCCCTCCAAAAACGAATCCCACCGCGAGGTAATAGACACTTCACTAAATCCGGGATCGATATTAACCAGTTCCTTTTCCGCGTCAATAAGACCGATCTGGTCATAGTATTTTTTATCCCGGAGAGCGGCCGCTTTGAATTTATTGACCGCGCTGCCTAATTGGGCGCCGATGCGCTGAATATATTGATATTGGTTCGACGTGATCATGTTGGGCCTCAGAAAGAGGTACATCGAGCGACCGCCGAACGTCAATTTTTCACGAATGCATTTTGCATTGTGCGCTTCAAAGACTTCGGCAAAATCGGTTTCGTGTTCTCCCACCAAATCGTTGAAGAAACTTATACTGTTTTGAAGATTCATAATAAAGCCCGATTTACATTAAAGGAAAGACGTGAAAATATATTCAATCGGAGTTTTTATATCAAGCCTGAAATTATTTAGTGTCAAGGTTGAATAATAAAAAAAGCCCTGATCTAAAATCAGGGCTTTTGGAGCCACAAGCGGGATTTGAACCTGCGACCTGCTGTTTACGAAACAGCTGCTCTACCGCTGAGCTATTGTGGCGAACGGGCGCAAATATAGGAGAAAAAAAATAGAAGTCAATATCCTATCCATTAATCGGAATAAACGCCGATGGCTGCTTCTTCCATGGCGGGAAATGGCGCGGACAATGCAAATTCTTCGGCTTCCAACATTTCATCGGACACTCGCTTTTTTATGGCTTCGTTTTCAACCGCCGAAATTATTTTCTTATCCAGCAAATGCTTCTCCGCCCGGCCGATGGGATCTTTTTTCTGCCACTCCGCAAATTGTTCTTTTGGAACATAGAACGCATCGTCGTGTTCAGCGTGCCCTTTCATTCGCATGGTCTTGGATTCGATCAAAATAGGTCCGCCCCCGTGACGGGCTTTCTCAATAGCATACTTCGATACGCGATACACTTCAAACACATCATTCCCATCCATCACCAGCGCTTCCATACCGTAGGATTTTCCTTTGATCGCAAAGTCTTTGATATGCGCCTGATTCTTCGTTGGTGTCGAATAGGCCCAATTGTTATTTTCGATAATACAGATGAACGGCAATTTCCATACGGCCGCCATATTCATGCCTTCATGAAACTCGGCCGTCGAAGTGCCGCCATCACCGATATACGTCAGCGCAACGCGAAGCTCTTTTTTCATTTTGAAGCCGAGTGCGACACCGGCCAAATTAATCACCAAACTTCCCAAATGAGAAATCGGTGCGAACACACCAAGACTGAGATCGCCGATATGAGAATTTCCGTCACGGCCCTTTGTAGGGGCGGTTGAGCGGCCAATAAAATTGGATAAGAAATTTTTTACGGGTAATCCACGAACAATGATGGCACCGGCATTCCGGATGATTGGACCGACCACGTCGTTTTCACCCAAGGCGTACGACGAACCGACGCTGCTCGCTTCCTGACCTCGACTGCCATAAGCGGCACCAATGATTTTCCCCTGCCGATACAGTTTTGCAATTCGATCGTCAAAGGCACGGTTGAGAAGCATGAAGTAATAAAGTTGTTTTTTTTGTTCGTGCGTCGGCTCGAATTTTTTAAGGTCTAGCTCATGCGGCCATGAAAAAGAATGACCGGTCACGGGTTTTGTTTTGCCAGCCGCTTTTTTGACGGATTTGCTTATTGATGATTTCATTTTTGTAGATTATTCTGCGTAAACGCCCAGTGCCGCCTGTTCACCCTGTGGGAAAGGCGCTTTGTCACCAAACTCAACCGCGTCGTCGATCTCGGCAATGACCGACTCGTCAATCTCCTTGATCATTTTTGCATTCAATACTTTCTTAGCAAGCAAAAAATTTTCAAACTGTCGGATCGGATCCTTTTTTTCCCATTTTTCCAAAAGCCCTTTGGGGTAATATTCGTGCCCATCGTGTTCCGCATGGCCACGCATCCGCATGGTTACCGATTCGATAAGGGTAGGTCCGTCGCCACGGCGCGCGCGATCCACGGCCTCTTTACATGTTTTATAAACTTCCAATAAATCGGTTCCGTCGATCTTTGCGCCCGCGATACCATATCCTGTGGCACGATCGACCGGGCTGTCGCATGCGTACTGCAGACTCCCGGGTGTAGAGTAGGCGTATTGATTATTTTCAATGATCAGAATAAACGGCAATTTCCAAACGGCCGCCATATTTAATCCTTCATGAAACTCCCCGACGTTCATGCCACCGTCGCCGATATAGTTGAGTACAACGGCATTTTCCTTTTTCATCACGGATGCTAAGGCCGTTCCAACCGCCTGGGGTATCATCGCCGCCAAATGGGAAATATTTCCTACGATCTTTTTTTCTTTGTCGTAATAGTGACCGGTGCCGTCCACGCCTTTGGTCGGACCGTCCGCCTTCGCCAAATGATTGAGCATCAAAACGCGTGCACTTTGACCTTTGACAAAATGAGCACCAATGTCACGATGCATTGGATAGAGATAGTCATGTTCCTTTAGCGCATAGGCGCTGCCAACTGACGTAGCCTCGTTACCCCAACCGGAATAGGCGCCGCCAATCATCTTATTCTGCCGATAGAGGCGAATGATACCCTGATCAAAGGCACGCGTCAGCTTCATGTAGCGGTACATTTTAAGGAAGTCGGTGTTAGTCAGAACGGAATTTTGATCCGGTAATTTTTTTCGTTTCTCTTTCGAAACCTGTTTTGATTTGTTCATTTCTTATAACCTAAAATTCAAAGGTGTAACTTACGGATTGACCTCTCGATTCTTGCACGTTGATCGAAAGAGAAATTATAAACTCCTCGAGTCGTCGCTTCTTGTCCTCCATCTCAAAGCGCAATTTCTTGATGTAAATTTCGCATATGTATTTCGCCAGCATTTCTACGGAAATATTTGGCACCGGAAGTATCTCTACATCTTCAACGGGAAATGAATATTTTTTGGTAACACCGTCAAATGTCATCACCGCTTCAAAATTATCCCCATATTTTGCGGTTTTAAGATACGGTGACGAGCCGGGTAACAACGTTTTTTCATCCAATTCGTGGCAAATGGATTCCAAATGCTTTTTCAATGTTCTGAATTCGATCGTAAGCCCCTGAAAAGTATCCCGGCATTCGATTTCCAAAGAAACATAGTAATTATGACCGTGAAGTCGCTCCGGCAGAGAATCTTCAAAGATGGTAAAGTGTGCGGCACTAAACTTATGGGCTTCCTTCGAGATGTTGATTCTAAACTTTGACACGACGGCAAAAGTAGTAATTTAATAATTAAATTCCACAGTTTTTACCGAGGACCGCTTCCTTTTTTTACAATTTGACAAAATTGAAGTTTTTGGCTATAATTGAAGGCTATTCATTTGTAAGGAAAATCAAAATTAACCATTTCTTCAAGTAGGAGTCTGTTCATGATTGACCGAAGTGATTATACAAAGGATAAGTCCATTGACCCCAATCAGCCTGAAGGTGCGATCGATTGGTTTTGGGTTTTCTGGGGCACGGTTATTGGACTTGTCATTATTGGCGCGTTCACTTTCATTACTTCTACGAAGTATAATCCGGAAGCCGTCAAGGCGATTCCGCTTTTGATCGGTGGATTGGCTTTTGCTGTAACCGGCATGATTTTGGGGCACTATTCGCCGGGCCATACCGTCAAAGAAGCCGCGATCGCCGGGTTGATTATTCCCATCGTAGGATTCATCCTTTCGTCCATGCACATCGGTCCGCGATTTATTGATGAAATGTTGATCTGGCAAAAGGCTTTGCTGGCGATCAGCGGTATGCTCATGTGCCAATTGGGTGGCTGGGTCGGAGAAGAGATCGAAGGTTACGACCACCCAACAAAATATATTCAATGGCACTGGATCGTGGTCGCGGCGGTCATTGGGTTTATTCTGAATAGTTTTGTCATATTCTTTGTGGGACTATGGTCATTGTCGATCGTTCCTGTGTTTATGGGCCTGAGTGTATTTGCGGCCGGTATTATTGCAGGCTACAAATCGCCCGGTCATACCGAGAAGGAATGCAGTATAGCGGGCGCTGTTACCATACTGCTGAATTATTTGTTTATCACTTTTGCACTCGATATTTCTGCCGGCGATTTTAAAGTGGAAAGCGGAACCATGTTGATCATTGTTCTGGTTTCAATTTTGGCGGGTGGCGCTCTTGGTTTAGGCGGCGGTTATCTGGGCGAGAGAATGCAGACCCAAGAAGCGAAAGAGAAAAAGGAAACCGAGTAAATATTATTTTAATGGCAGTTTTAAGAAGCCCTGATCAGCCGGTCAGGGCTTTTTTATTGCACGCTGCCGGACGATATCGAAAAAAACAATACCCGCCGCTACCGACGCATTGAGAGATTCGATTTTTCCGTGCATGGGTATTTTGATTAAAAAGTCGCAATGTTCTTTAATCATCTTTCTGAGACCGCTGCCCTCACTGCCAATGACAACCGCAATCGCATCCTTCGAATCAATCTGCGTATAGTTTTTTTCCGTATCCATATCCGTGCCGTAAATCCAAACACCGCGTTCCTGAATTTCTTCAAACACATGCGTTAGATTCGTCACTTGTACGATAGGGATATGAACAACAGAGCCGGCGGACGTTTTCACGACGGTCGCGTTGACCTCTGCCGACCGGTGTTTTGGGATAATTACACCGTGAAAGCCGGCGCATTCTGCGCTGCGGATAATGGCACCTAGATTATGCGGGTCCGTGATTTCGTCCAGAATAGCAATCAGCGGCTTCTCGCCCTTGCGCTCCGCCTGTGAGAAAATATCGTCGATGTCTCGATACTTAAATTCAAAGTCCTGCAGAATGGCAATGACGCCCTGATGATTATGTTGTCCGTAGCCTTTGAAAAAGCCTGAATTTTTGGTTGTTACTTTAATTTTTTTTGAAAGCGACAGGATGTTTGATATTTCGGGAGATCCCGTTGCGGTATCTAAAATAATGATTTCTAAAATATTTTCACCGGCCCGCAGGGATTCCAATACCGGTTTTCGTCCAAAGATATAATTCATGATTTTCCCGTAGGGTTAAATAAATGTCGTAGCTTTTTTTCCGTTGTAGTCTGAAAGATCAGATAGATGCCAATCGCTCCCAGCAAAATATTCATAAACCACATCGCGATAAAGGGGTTCAGGAGTTGTCGATCCGCGAGATCTTCTCCCAAAATCAGCCAAAAATAGTATGCAATAAAGAAAAAAAGGCTGATGCCTCCGGCGATTCCAAGATTGCCCTTGCGTGTTTTTACACCGATCGGAGCCCCGAGCAGAACGAATATAATGCAAGCCATGGGAATGGAATATTTCTTATTGACTTCGACCATGCATTGATCGGTAAGGCGCTGATAGCTTGAGATGGTATTCAAATTGGATGTCATTAGATTGGCTGAGGGTGTCAAAATTATTTTTACGGAATCCTTGATTGAATTGGCGCTGTCTTTAAGAAAGCCCAAGACGGCCCTGAGAAGAGTGTCATTTAATTGCGGTCTGGTAAACTTCAGCGTGTCTGAAACGCGTTTCAAATTGATATTTATGAACCCCTCGTTTACTTTATCTATAAAATTTCCGGGCACGAGATGATGATAAATGAGATTCTTAAACTTCGAATCCAGTACGGTAACCGCTTGAGGGCTTTTTTTGATATTTTCCAAAAGCGAATTCTGCTGACGTTCTTTTTCCTTGAGATAGCGGACCACTTCTTCCATTAATTGAGTGATATTTTTTTCCCGATCGTTCCTAAAATTTTCATCGTTCTTTTTTAGAGACATGTTTTCGACCGGTATAATCACCTTGTACTGTTCAAACTTCACTTTCTCATAGGTATCCGGCTTACCCGGTTTGAATTCATGGAGTTCTCCCTGCTTGAGATTTAAGATCATACTCTCTCGGGCCTCGTCAATTTCAATGGTTCCCCTGTTTGCGGTGATTGTTCGAAATGCTGAACGATCCGATTTATCAAAAATAGTGATACCAAACAGTTCGTTTTCAATCTCATCCTTATTCTCAATAATCATCGTAAAATTTTCGATATCTTCCAAAAATACGCCCGGCTCAATGGATAAGGTTGGTCGCTTGGTTTGAATGTTTTTTTTCAAAACCCGTGCCCGATGATTGGCCACCGGAAGAAGTTGGTCATTGAACCAAAAAACCCCGTAGGTCAGAACAATGGCGGCAAGAATCACCGGCCACAAAAGTTTTAAAAATGGGATTCCTCCCGCTTTGATGGCGGTTACCTCGTTATCACTCGACAGGCGGCCAAACGACATAATGGTGGCTATTAGTATAGACATGGGAATCACGAGAACGAGTATGCCGGCCAAATTATAGGCGATAAATTCGAAGATAATACCCCACTCAATACCCTTCCCAATGATATAGCGCATTGCTTGCAGAACAAAATTTAGAACCAGCATGGATGTCAGTAGTGCGAGGGCAAAGAAAAACGGCCCGATATGCTCTCGGATGACGTAGCGCGCTAAAATGAGCATTGAAAAATTAGGATTTTAAGGAGGCTATTTGATCGCGGAGTTTCGCAGCCAATTCATAGTTCTCGCTGTCGACGGCTTTTTGCAGTTCTTTTTCCAATTTCCCTACGGGGGATAATTTGAAATCCGCAACCGCCGTTTTATTTTTTGAATAGTTCCCGGTTTGAGAATCGACCTCAAGCCCCGCTACATTCATAACTTCTTCGTTTACAAAAATCGGAGAGCCGACGCGAATGGCAATCGCAATCGCATCCGACGGGCGCGAATCCAAAATTTGCTCACCCACGCTATTGCTTGAAAGATGAATGGAGGCGAAAAAAGTATTCTTATTCAGTTCGGTTATCACCACTTTTTTCACTTCCGCGTCAAGCGTTTCGAGAATCTGTACGGCGAGGTCGTGTGTAAAAGGCCGGAAGGGCTTGATCCCTTGTAATTCCAACGCTATGGAGTGGGCTTCCGGTGCGCCGATAACAACCGGCAGCATGCGGTTTTTTTCCTGATTGGTCTCTACCAGCTGCAGGATATATCCGTTGCTCTGTTCGTCTTCAATAATCCACTTTATTTCAACTTGTAATTCCATTTTTCACTTTCTTGTTCCATAAAAAGTTATTACCGACCGGTCTCAAAATCAACTATTCTTTTCTTCTTTTTTTAGGGGCGAATCCTCGAAGAAAATAATTTCCGGAATTTCATCGATCAATCCGTGGTAGTAACAATACGAAAAATATTCCCGCAGTCCTTCGATTTCATATTTTCCAAACTGGAAATAGATATTTTCACTCAGGTAATTTCTAAAAAACTCCGCTGAAAAGCCTTGTCCCGACTGCAACCGGTATTCCTCGGATATTTCATCGAGATGTTGGAGTCCCATTTTCATTGAATCGCCTAGCGTTTGCACATCGTCGGCACTCAGTTTGGCTTCGTCGGCCGCCCAAAAAGAATAGACAAACGGAAGCCCGTCGGTCAGATCACTCCACTCCTCCCCCAGATCCAACCTATTATCCAATCGATCCGCCATCGCCAATGCTCGGTCACCAATAATCAATGCGGCATCGGCTTCACCCAACATTTTATCCAGATCCGGCGACATTGGTATCAATTCAGGTTGCAGGTCAAATTTCTCTTTCAGAATGATTTGCAAAAGTGCCACCGAAGTTCTACTGCTTGTATCGACGGCCACACGATCAATGTTTTGTAAATTCTTATTAAAAAAAAGCTCCACGCTCTTCACTTCGTCTCGTGAAGTGACGGCGACCTCCGGTACAATTTTTAAGGCACGCGTTTGGCGAATCCGCGAAAATTCTATAGAAGGAATGAGGGCCAAATCGACGGATTTATCTTTCAATTTTTCCGCGCAGACGGAGGGCACGGCGAATTGAATATCGAAACGGTGTTTCATTCGATTATGCTGAAGCCCATAAATAATCGGCTTGGTGTTGAGATACTCCACCGCACAAGTCTTAATCATTATGGTTTCTCATCCTTTGATTCGCCCGGAGGGGGCAAGCCAACATCCGCATCTTCGGAGATTTCCATGTCAGGCAATTCGAGTTCTTTGCAAATTTCGATCGCCGAACTCAGTTTGTCCTGAGGAACCAGAATCTTTATTTCCGAAAGGTCTCCGACGAACACAACGTTTACGCTGTCCTTTTGAGATAGGATCGTCGTTTCGATTCCCGCCGCTTCCAGTTGATCGCAGACCATTTCCGCTTGATGTTCGTAAGCGACTATCTTGACAACCACCCAGCCTTCAATTATTTCACTCATGGCAATTCCCTTTCAAGGTGTTAATTGCTGAATCCAGTATTCGGAAAATTCTTTCCATTTCTTATGAGCCGATGCCTTTTGATAATATTCGATCGCCCGTGTCTTGTCGGCCAGCCCGCGATAGGATTCGGCCAATTCAAACCACAATGCGGACTGTAAAAATGAGTCCTCTTTCACGTCCGACATATGACTTATAATACATTCATTCGCGGCGGTGTAGTCTTCATTCTTATTTAGACTATTGGCCAATTCATAGGCGGCCTGTTTATTTTTGGAATCCAGTTCAATTGCCTTCTTAAAAAAAACAATAGACTCCAATTCCTTGCCGCTTTCCTTCAATATTTTTCCTTTTAGATAATATGGCTGATCATTCGATGGAAATTGAAGGAAATAGGGTTCAATTTTTTTCAGCGCCGCGTTGTAATCCTTGAAAGACAATCGAACATTCGTCATACCGCTTAGGACACTCATAATATCTTTCTCTTTGACCTTTGGCAGGTCTAAAACTTTTTCATAATTCAAGAGTGCTTTTGCATCCTGCCCGTTCTTCTGATAAGCTTTGGCGAGATGAATCAAAGGTCTCGTCATTGGATAAATGAATACAGATTTTTCATAGGCATTTATCGCATTGATCAAGTCGCCTTTTTTATCAAGGTCTTTTCCGGTTTCAAAGAGCAATTTCGCTTCATCAAAATTCTGTTTCTTTTTGGAGTTTCCTTTTTGAATCGAGTCCTTTTGAGATTTCCACTGCAGAACCTGTTCCTGATATTCTTCCATACTCGAATCAGACTGCCCAAACGCCGCTTTCCAAACAAGAATAAACATTAGACCCAGTTTTTTCATACGTCTATCGCGACTCATAAAAAAAGCGTTTCGACAATATATCGAAACGCCTCGTTAAAATCTACTTTTCGTGCGGAAGGGGGGATTTGAACCCCCACGCCTTTTGGGCGCCACCACCTCAAGGTGGTGCGTCTGCCATTTCGCCACCTCCGCAAAAAAGACGGGCTAATTTATAAGAAAAACAAAACTTAGCAACATCTTTTTTCCAAGCTCAGCTCGACTATTACTGGCCGCCCGGAAGCGAAGGAGCCGACTGACCATTCTGCTCCAATTGTCTTTCGATAATACCTTGTTCGGATTCCGAGGTGCGAAGGCCTTTGATATTGAGTCCGATGCTCAGTATCGCGAAGAGGATCGCCAAAACTACCGTTGCTTTAGTCAGCGTATCCGCCGCCTCACGGCCGCTAAGAATATTGGATTGACCACCGCCGCCAATGCCCGCAAGACCGCCTCCCTTGCTGGATTGCATGAGAATCGAGATAATCAGTAACGTACTGACGATTAAGTGTAGCACCACTAGTACTGTAAACATTCTACTTACTCCTTGTTATATAATAAATTACTTTAATTAGAATCATTGATGCTATCCCAACTTCTCTGCGATATGGACGATGGATGCAAAGGATTCGGCTTCCAGGCTGGCTCCACCTATAAGTGCCCCATCAATATTTTTTGATGATAATAACGCGTGGGCATTTTCGGGCTTTACGCTTCCGCCGTATTGGATCAATATTTTATCAGCAAGTGATCGCGTATATAAGTTCATTAGAGTTTGGCGGATGAATTCATGTACGGCATCAGCCTCGTCGACGCTCGCGTTTTTTCCTGTACCTATCGCCCAGACCGGTTCGTAGGCCAGGACAATTTTCTCCGCATTTTCTTCCGAAATATTTTTGAACGCGTGGCGAATCTGATTTTCAATAATACTCTCGGTTTCATTCTTCTCGCGCTCCGAAAGAGTTTCGCCGACGCAAACAACGGGAGTAAGCCCATCGTTCAGAGCAAATTCGATTTTGTGATTTACCAGAACGTCCGTTTCATGAAAGTGCTGGCGACGCTCGGAATGACCGATCAGTACGTAATCACAACCACTCTCTTTGATCATTTCACCTGAAATTTCGCCTGTATAAGCCCCAAACTTGTGAAGATACATATTCTGCGCGCCCAATTTGATGCGAGACCCTTTGACAATGCTTCTAACCGACTCTATGCTGATCGACGGCGGACACACAGCCACTTCTGTTTTGCGGATATCGGTTAATTTCAGTTTAATGGATTTTGCAAGCTGCATGGCGGCGTGAGGCCCCTTATGCATTTTCCAATTTCCGATGATGATTTTTTTCCGCATGAGTTAAGCGTCCGTTAGGGCATTGAGTCCGGGCAATACTTTGCCTTCCAAAAATTCCAATGAAGCGCCGCCACCGGTGGACACATGAGAAACTTTTTTATCTAAGCCCATTTCTGTAATGGCCGCGGCGGAGTCCCCGCCTCCGACAATGGTAATACCGCCTTTATTCGTCGCGGTTACCAGCGCTACGGCTACGGCACGGGTGCCTTTGGCAAAATTAGGCATTTCAAATACGCCCATCGGGCCATTCCAGACCACGGTTCCGGCACTCGTGATCGAATTCTGAAAGAGTTCAATCGACTTAGGCCCAATATCCAAACCCATCCAGCCGGTTGGAATTTTATCGAGATCTACAATTTTAGATTCCGATTCGTTCTTAAATTCTTTTGCAATCATCATATCCACGGGAAATAATACTTTCGCTTGGGATGTTTTGGCGCGATCTAAAATCGTTTTTGCCAGGCCGGCTTTATCGGCTTCGTATAACGAAGTGCCGATTTCATAACCCATCATTTTTGCGAACGTAAAAACCATTCCCCCGCCAATAATGATCGTATCCACTTTGCTGAACAAACTCTCGATAACGTCGATTTTGCCGGAAATTTTTGCACCGCCAATGATCGCGACAAAAGGACGCTTCGGATTGACAATCGCATTTCCAAGATATTCAATTTCCTTTTGCATGAGATGCCCGGCAACATTTTGCTTAAAAAAATGCGTCACTCCTTCCGTCGAGGCGTGCGCACGATGCGCGGTTCCAAAGGCATCATTCACATAGATATCGCCAAGACCTGCGAGCTTTTTTGAAAACTCGACATCGTTTGCTTCTTCGTAATCATAAAATCGTAAATTCTCTAAGAGCAAAATTTCGCCGGATTTTAACGATTTCGCTTTTGATTCGACTTCCTCTCCAATACAGTCATTCGCGGTCAGAACTGATTTACCGGTCAATTCGCCAAGCCTTACGGCACAAGGCTTTAGCGACATTTTTGCGTTCTTCTTGCCCTTCGGACGGCCCAGATGGCTCATGATCAAAACGCTCCCGCCATCTCCGGTGATTTTTTTGATCGTCGGCACGGATTCACGAATTCTTGTATCGTCGGTGATCCGGAGATTCTCATCGAGTGGGACATTGAAGTCTACGCGCAATAAAACGCGCTTGCCTGAAAAATTGATTTTGTCGATCGTCAGCTTGTTCATTATTTAGCCATGTGCAATAAAAGGTCAATACAACGATTGGAATAGCCCCATTCATTATCATACCAGGAAACGACTTTGAAAAAGCGTTTTTCGCCTTTGAGATTATTATCCACCGTCGCGAGCGAGTCGTAAATCGATGACCGTTCATCATGAATAAAATCCGTCGAAACCACCTCCTCTTTGCTATAGCCCAAAATGCCTTTGAGATAGGTTTCGGAAGCTTTTTTAAAGAGTCCGTCAATTTCTTCCATGGATGTATCGCGCGACGCGCTGAAGGTCAAATCCACTACCGAAACATCCGGCGTGGGAACGCGAAAAGACATACCGGTGAGTTTGCCTTTGACC
>JANNSF010000156.1:0-5814 GCA_031402315.1 bacterium
AAAAACGCCCGCATTACCAAGGTAGTAAAAATATGTTCGCGCGGCTTCGACGATGGTCATGCACTCCACACGACTACACAAGCCC
This sequence comes from bacterium, assembly GCA_031402315.1. Taxonomy (GTDB): domain Bacteria; phylum CLD3; class CLD3; order SB21; family SB21; genus JANNSF01. Next base: position 86 of record JANNSF010000156.1, read on the forward strand.
CACTGATCAAACATATAGACGGCCTCTTCAGGATATTCTCTCATCGTCCGCAGGATACCATTGAGGCCATCGGATACGAGACGATCATCATCACCAAAGACCATCCAATAACTGCCCCGACTTAGTTCGAACGTGCGGATTACATTTCGAATGGCCCCTATATTCAAATCGTTCCGACAGTACTGTATCGCAATGTTTGTATGATCCTGAAAGTACTTCACAACCGATGCGGTTTCATCGTCGGATGCATTGTCCGATACAACGAGTTCTACGAGCAACTGTGCATTACTCTTTTCGATTTCCGTGACAAGGTTCTCAAGCAGCCCCTTTAGAAAATGAGCTCTATTCCATGTCGGAATTCCTATGGATAAAAGTGGCTCATTCATGCGTTGCCAGGCGACGGGTAAGAAGACGAACAATCCAAAATAGAAAAATCAGTATCATAAAACTCTCTGAAATCGAATAGAGGATTACAGCCAGAAGTGCTGAATGATAAGCGGCACCTATCCAAACGCTCGCTATTCTCAACAGGAATACGGCCGAGGAGATTATGAGGTGGGTCCTTTGTTTATGAATGACCGACGAGATGTTGCTAATCGGCGATGCAATCAAACCTAATGCAAGGGTCAATGCCAAATAGCGGGAAAACTGTCCTGCGTCTTGCCATTGTGATCCAAATACCCATTCAAATAATAAGGGTCCAAAGAACACAATAATTACAAAAAATGGGACTGCGAAAGCCGATAGGAAACGAATATTATTCAAAACAAAAGTACGCAAAACAGAAATATCGCCCTTGAGTTTGGATGACATTTCATAAAAAACTTGCGAGACACCTTGTCCTATAACGGAACTTGGAAGGCGAAGAACATTATTGGCCAAAACAAAGCAGGCGGCCTCATGCGGAGTAAAAGCAGCTGTAAATACAAATATGGGTAAAGCCGCTGTAACCTGGTCCAAAAATGTCATTAGTAGATTGTAGGTAGGAAATTTTCTAAACCGATGTAGATAGTCTTTTTTTTCTGCTAATGTAATCCGCCTTAAGTGCGGCATCTTATTTTGCAGGTGCAGACCAACGATCAAACTGCCTAAAAGCGTGAGCGCCGCGCTGATATGACCCAGAATAAGGCCCATGCTTGTAGACCCCACACTCTTAAACATCAAAAACATGACAATAAACGCAGCCAACGGTGAGGCAACACGTGTGAAGCTTATGAGATTATAAGAACCATGACGATTGGCCCAGCTCGCCAGAAGGCCATTAACGGATCCGCAAACTATCCAAAAGGGCATCCAGAGATACAGCGCACCACCTTTCGGAAAAAATCCAAAATCTAATTCAAATACATACATGATTCCCGACCCTAGGATCATTAGGATGATAAATAACCCAAGGATTTGCAAACCCAGTGCAACGGCGATTTCTGCTTCAATGTCGGAATCCGCCAGAACCAGCGTTGATTCCAAACGGAGCATTGCCACCGATGCCAACAGCATTACCATGGCATTAAGCGTCGCCGCTATACCGTAGTCGGAGGAATCATAGAGTCTTGTGATAATGGGAAGAAGGACTATGCTCAGTACCTGACCGACAATCGTACCTACGGACAGTCGGGAAACATTTTTGATGTAACCGCTTTCACGAACACGACTGAGCGTGCGATTAAAGAAATTCATAAAAAGACCTGGGCGCATCCATCTACAGAGTTTAGTGAAATTAACTAACGCGAGTCATCGGGATCCAAAAAAACGCCGGAGATGCTTCTCAAATAGTCCTGTTGACCGGCTACTCTTAAGAATACATCAGGAATAGCTTTACGATAAATTTTGGGCCACCGAAGTAATTTTCCTTTTTCGTCAATGTCGTGCAACCCCTCGAGTATCGCGGACCCAAACCCGCCACTCCGCTGGTGCTCTTCGATTGTGATTAGAACTTCATATCGGTGCGACAGTGCATGAAGGCCCTCCATGTCAATCGGTTTGACATAGGGCACACTGTACAGTCCCCAATGCGGTTTGTGAGCTGCTAAAAAGTCCGCCGCGTATTTTAATACGCCGCCTGTAGTCAGTACAGCGGTATGCGAACCGGAGAGTACCTCAACAAATTTTCCCCACTCAATCACGCGCGATGTCTGATGGACGTGAGGTTCGCCGGCTTTTCCTAATCGGATATAATACGGACCGCTTTTTGAAGCCGCTTCCGCGGCGACATCGCGCGCCTCAACCGGATCACCCGGTGCACATACGACCATATTAGGTAAGCTGCGCATGATTCCAATATCTTCCGTTGCATGGTGGGACACCCCCAGTGGACCGTAGGCAAAGCCGCCGCCGACCGCTACAATCTTAACGTTTTGATTATGATAACACACATCATAACGGATCTGTTCCAAGCACCGTAGAGTAGGAAAATTACCAATCGAATACGTGAAAACGGTGTAACCTTCCATCGAAAGACCCGCGGCTATACCGGTCATATTTTGTTCCGCTATTCCGACGTTCAAATATCGATTTGGAAATTTTTCGGCGAAAGGCTCTACAACCGAAAAACCAAGATCGCCAACGACCAAAAATATGCGATCGTTTTTTTCAGCCTCCCGTATCAACTGCTGCATGAATGCCGTTCTCATTACGTCTGATCCAATTGCTTGACGGCCAACGCGTACTGTTCGGCATTGGGTGTACGATAATGCCAAAGTAATTGATTTTCCATAAAATCGACGCCCTTGCCTTTTACGGTGTGAGCTAACATGACAAAGGGCTTTGAATCGTCTTTACGATCTTTCTTCAAAGCTTCAAATATGGAAGGATGATGATGGCCATCGATTTCCTGACAATCCCATCCAAAACTACTAAATTTATCACCTAAGGGCTCAAGATTCATAACCTCATTTACCGATCCAAGGCTTTGAATCTTGTTGTAATCGACAATCACGGTCAAGTTATTCAGCTTATGATGTCCGGCAAACAGAATGGCTTCCCAGTTTGAACCCTCGTCCAATTCTCCATCGCTAAGGATAACATACGTGTGAAAATCAGAACGCTTTAGCTTTCCGGCAAAAGATATTCCACAACCGACGGATAGTGCATGCCCTAGACTTCCTGTCGATAGTTCAACGCCGGGAACATTGTGATTCACATGGGTGGTAAACGAGCTGCCGTTTTGGGAGAATGTGTCGAGAACTTCGGATGTGTAGAACCCGCATTCCATAAGAACGGCATAGAGTGACGTACACGAGTGGCCCTTACTGTACAATAAACGATCGCGTTTGCTCCACTTCGGATCCCGCGGGTCGTATTTGAGAATATCCGAATAGAGAACCGCCAGAATATCGGCAACAGAGAATGCGCCGCCTATATGCGACGCATTAGTCCGATGAACCATATCCAATGATAATCTTCGAATTTTTTTTGCCAAAAGAATGGACGTCATTAGGATCTTCCAATTTTGCTCATTAACATCGTCTTAAAGTATTTCAAGCCGTGGACCTAAAATCGCAATGGGCCCACTAAAGCGCAGAGTCTCACGCAACGTTTGAATAACTTCATCGCGATATGCAAGCGCCGTTAGAATGACAATATCAACGGGTTCCTGCAGAAGCGTCTCCGGGCTTACGACACGCAAATGGGTGACCGGCGTGAAGAGGCCTATTTTATGCGGATCGGAATCAACGACATAGGCCACATCGTCAATACGGGCAACCGCCAAAGAAGTCAATCCCTTTGCGCCGGCGCCCCATATCGCAACACGTTGACCTTTTATGCGCGCTTCTTTGAGCAAGGACTGCAAATCGGACGATAGTTGAATAACCGTTTTTTGCAATTCCGAAAAACTTGGACGGTCCTTTACGCGAACCCAGGCCTCTAGAAATTCTCCATTCATCCCACGTGTTACCTCCAGAACTTCAAACCCATTTTTTTCCAACGCTACACTCAATGTGTCGGCGGAAAAATAATTTACATGATCCGAAAAGAAAACATAAAATCGGCCGTATTGAAGCGCCTGTTCAAGGCTAGGCACCTCCACCAATCCAGGGGCACCGGGCAAAACGGAATGACGAATACCCTGCAAAAAGTCATTGGGATCAGGCACATGCTCAAATACTTCCCGTGTGACAAATCCGTCGTAGGGCGCAAGGGGCGCCGGAGTTTTTGAATCAACGTAGCCCTCGAAAACTTCAAAGCCTTTACGCAGGGCTTCGTTTCTAAACTTTGCGGATGGCTCAATGCCACGAACCCGGCATCCGGCACGCGCTAAATGAGCCAAGTAGTTCCCATCCCCACAACCCACTTCGATCACAGTTTTGTCCTTCATTTGAAATCGAGACGCGAAAGACTCCGCCTGACTTTTTTGATAGGCCTGCATTAACGGTGAATGACTGACGGTCATCAAATAGTCGTCGTAGAAATCTTCTTCTAATGTTTCGTTTAGCTGAACGAAGTGGCATGCTTTGCATTGAACGACGCGAATATCAATGCTGTGATCGTTCGCCAATTCATTTTCCTTCAATAACCGCGAAATATTTCGTGGAGAGTGGGGCAATTCGAGTATCGTATCTAATAATACACCGTGGCAAAGTCTACAATATGAATACGTCACACTAATTCTCCTGAAACTTGAAAAAATCTACTGTTCGTCTAAGACCATCAGACAGGTCAACCTGTGGTTCCCATCCCGTTTGCGATTTCAATTTGGTCATATCGGCTTCCAAATGCATTACCTGGTCAATCTTGTAGGGTACGGCACCAATATTCGGTTTTGTCGTGGTACCTAGAATATTCATGATTTCTTTTATAACCTCTGCTAATGGCCGAGCCACACCGGAACCAAGATTCAGTAAGCCCGAAACAGAAAAATATGCCGACAGAAGTATTCCACGTGCAGCATCATCAACATACAAAAAATCCCACAATTGCTCGCATTTTGTTAATTGTGGACTGCGACCGGACGAAAGTTCTCTGACAACATAAGGGATAAGCCAATTTGGGTTATCCTGCGGTCCGTATGTCGAAAATATGCGTAGCCAAGTATGGGTCATTCTATAATACTGACACAACCCGGAAGTCGCCCAATAGCAAGCGGACTTCGCCTTTCCGTAAATTGACGTGGGATCCGCCGGATAGGATTCGTCAACTCGACGATTCGGGTTTCCATATTCGGCCTGCGATCCAATACCAATCCATTGTTGACACCCTACTTCATGCGCCAAATCCACGGTGCTTAAGGCGAAGGGTATATTGGCGGAAATTTGACTCTTATCATTTCGATTTTCGCCCTCCACACCTTTCCATGCGAGGTGAATAAAAACATCCGGATTGAATGTTTTTATTTGTTCGATAAATGCACGATCCGATATATCGTCGTAAGCGATTTTTTGAACGCCATCAAAATGATCTATCCGCGCCTGGTTGGATTGACGACGCACCAGCGCAATCGGAATATGCCCGTCGTCCAGTATCTGACGTAAGACGGAGGAGCCAATAAAGCCAGTCGCGCCCGTAAGAAGGATGACAAACTTCCGATCAGACTTCCGCATTGAGGCTTCCACTGAGAACATCCAAAAGAGAATAGAATTGAACGGGTCGGTATCCAAACGCAGCCAGCTCCTTTTGAATTTCCTGCATATAACCAAAACTGAAAACTAAAATTGCTTCCACGGGATTCTCCCGTAGGTGGTCAATTCCGACAACAGGTACATGCGTTTTCGGCGTAAATATACCCGGTCGCG
>JANNSF010000157.1:0-1875 GCA_031402315.1 bacterium
TCGCGATACGACGAATAAAACAGCGAATGAAACAAAAGACTATGCGAGCGTCATCGATCAACTCAAAAAAGCATTCCCGGACTATCTTGGAAAGCTCGATCTGCAACGCGGAAAGCTTTTAGAAGTCGCGGCCGCATTCGGGAAAATCCGCGAGCAGATGGTGAATAATCTTATCGTCGAAAGAGAAGGCGCAAAGCGAACCGACCTTATAAAGCAGGCCGCAGATTATACCGAAGAAATTGAACGCAGACAAAAAAGTATCGATGAAGCAAATGTAAGAATTAAAGAGGCGAGAGATAGAAACGATGAACGGATTAATGCCGGAATTCCTGAAACCGAACTTTCTAAAAAAAGATTTATGGGGATTATACAGGGGGCCACAGAGCAAATAGATCGGGAAACATCGAAAGTTGAAGTTCTTCAAATACAATATGAAGCCAATAATTACCTTATCGATCAACAGAGTGCGAAGATAAACAAACTCAAAAATAGTTATAAGGAACTTTTCCATGAAGCGGTAAAAGCTAATGCGACTTTATCGGGTGGATCAGCTACTGCAAGTGGAAGTAGTAAGTCGCCTTACGATCATGCCTTTCAAGACGATATGAACAAATCGAAGGCCGCTAATCTTAGAGCAGCCGACGAATCAAACTTTAAGAACTACACTTCACAACTTAAAAATAGATCGCTTGGAGGGCAAGATCGATCAATAAATAACACGGATATCAATAAGGAGACTGTAGCGCACCAACAAGCAATTCAGCGCATGGCCGATTTAGAAGATGCGGGCATTCGTGCGGCAGAACATGTAGGCGATGCGTTTTCGCGTGAAATCACGCGCGGTTTATTCGGCGCTAAAATGAACTTTGGGAACTTACTAAAGCAGATGGCGCAGATGGTTGTTGCATCCGGTATATCATCGATATTCGCAGGGTTAATCAATGTTGCCACCGGCGGTAGCGGTGGATTTGTAGGAGGCTTTCTTAAAAAACTTACAGGCTTTGCCCATGGCGGTGAAGTGAGTAGACCTCAGCTGATCCTTGCCGGCGAAAACGAGCCGGAGATCATCGCACCAAAAAGAAATTTTCAGCAAGTGATTCGCGATATTATCACCGATATGAGCTCTGGCACGTCACCCGTGCGTATACCAAGTAGCGTTGCTTATTCGGATTCATCGTCATCATCATTTAGCAATCAAGAGCTCGTTCAAGAGATTCGCTACATGCACGCGACGCTGAAGGAAAAAGAAAACGTTTCGATATTCTCAGGCGATCTCAAAGACGATAAGATTTTCGAGCGTCAAAAAATAACTAAAGGCCAGCGCGCGCGAAGGGAAATGTAATGCCATTCAATGTAATGGAAATTCCCTTTTCGATTTACGACATAGAAACCGGACTCAATGAACCGTGGAGGGTTGTTTTTGTAAAGGATGCCTTATTCAGCGGAAATATTCCTTGGGTCTATGTTCCAAACATTTCTGAGGCCGCCACTCAAATTCCAACCCGGGCCAGCCTTAAAATGAACGGCCTCTCACCTATTGAGATGGAGTTTGATCAGGAATCTTTTTCGTATTTAATACCAAATATCAAAATGACATTTGTCGATCCGATAAAATCCGGTAATCACATCCCACTTTTACTGTTCCTGACTCATCCTGATTACGGCTCGGTGACCCATGCCTATTTTTTCAAAGACGATGTCTTTCAATTTGTGTTCAAGGTGATTCGCAATTCGATCAAACTATCAGGCTTTGAGCTTCAGATCGACCTTGCAATTTCGCTCAATAGTACTTCGGAAATAGGAGTCTTCGAAAGTATTTTGACTTACCTGCAAGGTATTGGGGATGGCGCAGCCAGTCTTGAGGAAATTTTTCTT
>JANNSF010000158.1:0-7031 GCA_031402315.1 bacterium
GGCCATTGGCAATTTCGATGGGCTGCACCGCGGCCATCAGGAGTTGTTGCGCGTGGCGCAAGGCGAGGCAGTGCGCCGCAGAGTGCCGTGGGGAATTGTCACCTTCGAGCCGCACCCGCGAAATTTCAAAAAAACTATTGGGCATCACTCGACAAACGAATGCTCATGATCTTTGCGGCCTCTGTGCTGGCGGTCTACATTCCGCTTCTGACCATCGCGTCGCGGCCAAAATCAATCGCTCAAGGAATCAATAACAGTGTCCTGCTCAAGATTGCCAAGGTTAATAGAATTGACGCGAGTGTTATTAAGGAATACGAAGAAACTAGTGTAAAGGCCAAGGCCGAAGAATCCGCGTTGCCGGTCATTGAACAGCGTCCCAAAATTCAATTCAACCGAAAAGACCACGCGCTCCGCGTAAACCACGCCAAACTTTTGGCAAAAAATCGGGCGGACGATTTGGCACGCAAAGTCGATGGTCAAGGCATTCTCAAAGTCGTTTCCGCGTTAAGCGACAAAGCGGCCGGTATCTATCAGTCTTTTAGCACATCAAGTAATTCAAACAGTTTGGACGCCGTTTTGGATCAAATGACTTCGATCACCAATGCGACCGATGAAGATCAGCGTTCCGCCCTTAAGGCCAATGCGGTTTCTAACCGCTCGGCAAGCTTGGAAGTTCTGAACACTCTCCTAAGCGATGAGGAGCAGCAGTCCATTTCCGCCGTCAAAGGCGTTTACGGGGATGGCATTGTGGTCTTGACAAAGCCGACGCTTTCGAATAGCAGCAATTCCGGGACCATGGCGGTTGACATTCAGGGTGCGATTGACGCACAGGCGCTAGCCATCAACTCTTGTTATCAAAAGGAATTAAAAAAATCGCCGGATATGAAAGGCAAATTGAGCGTCACGATCAAAATTAACACGGCGGGAAAAGTGGCGGGCGTCACGCCGACGCAGAACACCATTGGCGAATCCGTATCCCAGTGTATCGTAAACAAAATTCGTGCATGGAGTTTTCCAAAAGGCAAAAGGGGCGTAGTGACAGTAAATCAAACCTTCGTTTTCACGAAGTAACAACCGTAATCCATACTTTTGGCAAAATGAAAAACCGCCTTGAGAAATCGAGGCGGTTTTTCTATACTCTCCCGGTTGAATCTTTTGGATAAAGGAGTTTCTGTGAATCTTAAAACGGCATATCGCCAATTTACCTGCGGAGAATTGACTCGGGCGCATATCGGAACAACGGTGAGCATCGTGGGGTGGGTGCACCGGTGGCGCGATCATGGTAAATTATTTTTTGTGGACTTGCGGGACCGCTACGGTCTTACACAGATTGTTTTTAATCCCGATATTAACGTGGCCATCCACGAAATGGCCAAAAATCTGCGAAGCGAATTTGTTATCCAGGTGTCCGGAAAAGTGACGGCACGTGAAAATCCGAATAAGAATATTCCGACCGGGGAGATTGAACTTATCGCCGAATCTCTGAGTATCATGAGTCGTGCGAAGACGCCCCCCTTTGAATTGAACGATGATCAAATCCGCGTGGATGAGGATTTACGCTTAGAATACCGTTATCTCGATTTGCGTCGGACGTTTATGCAGGAGGCTATTATATTTCGTCATCGGCTTGCTCAATTGGTTAGAAACTATTTTTCAGAGCAAGGGTTCATTGAAGTGGAGACGCCGGTGCTTATGAAAAGTACGCCGGAGGGCGCACGCGACTATCTTGTGCCCAGCCGCGTCCACCCGGGCAAATTTTATGCTCTTCCGCAATCGCCTCAAATCTACAAACAGTTACTCATGGTTGCCGGATACGATCGTTATTTTCAGATTGTAAAATGTTTTCGGGATGAAGACTTGCGTGCGGACCGTCAACCTGAATTTACTCAGGTGGACGTCGAGATGGCTTTCGTTGATCAGGAGGACGTTTTATTAATGGTTGAATCCTTGATGGAAAAAATCTTCAGAGAGTTAAAGGGTATTGATATCAAGCTTCCATTGCTGAGAATGACTTACGATGAAGCCATGAGCCAGTATGGGAGCGACAAACCGGACTTACGATTTGGCTTGAAAATTTTGTCGCTCAATGATTTGGTGAATAACAGCGAATTCAAGGTTTTTAGTGACGCACTTAATGGTAAAGACGGGCTGATTGCGGCTATTAAGGTCGATTCGTGGTCCGAGTTTTCGCGAAAAAAGGCAGATGAATTGACGGATTTCATAAAAACGCAAGGGTTGGGCGGAATCACGTATATCAAGCTAGATCCCACCGGTATCCAATCACCTATAGCCAAATTTTTGAGCGAAGAAATGATGGCGAGTATTATTTCGCGTATGCAGGCAACAACGGGCGACGTCATACTCATCGCGGCGGCTTCAAAAAAGAACGTCTTGAATGCTCTCGGCAATCTGCGATTGAAACTCGCGGAGCAGTTGCAGCTTACCAAAGACAAACCCAACTCACTTTTTTGGGTTGTGGACTTTCCCTTGTTTGAATACGACGAAGTTGAAAAGCGTTTTATGGCGATGCACCATCCGTTTACAGCCCCGGCGGATGCGACCCTGATGGATTCGGACCGGGGTCAGGTCAAGGCGAAGGCCTACGATCTGGTCCTCAACGGTTCCGAAATCGGCGGAGGAAGTATCCGCATTCATACATCGGAAGTGCAGAACAAAATGTTCGATGCCCTAAATCTTACGAGCGAGGAACGTGAAAAGAAATTTGGTTTTTTGCTGAAAGCCTTTGAATATGGCGTTCCGCCGCACGGCGGCATTGCGCTTGGGTTTGACCGGTTGACGGCCCTTCTTACGGGTCGCTCGTCCATCCGGGATGTGATTGCGTTCCCGAAAACCAATAGCGCGGCGTCCTTGATGGACCAAGCGCCTTCGGACGTGGATGCACGTCAGTTGCGCGAGTTGCATATTAAAACCAACCCATAGCATTCATCCGCAAAAAGGTGGCGGTTGGTTTCAAAACTAAAAAAAAGCGTTGGATTGAAAGTTCGATATTTTGTAGACTGTGTTATCGTAAAATTAAAAGAACAAAGGTGAATCATGAAAAAGCTATTGGCACTGATTTGTTTAATAAGCGTAGGAGGGTTTGCTCAGGAAATTTCAAAAGAATTGGCCAAACTGGATCCTGGAACATTGTCCAACACACTGGATAATCTTGGGAAAATCCATGCTGACCAATTGGCTTCAGAACACGCGGCTAGATTAGCCGATCTTTCAAAAGCCGGTGTTGTTGTAATTCGTCAGGACACGCTATTGAATGTTGACAAGCCCATGCAAGTTGTGTTCAATTGGCCGGTATCATACGGACAACAGTTTAAGAATAAGTCTGAGGAAGTTCGCGGGCCTTTTGTGATTTCCTTGTACCCTGCTAAGGACCCGAATAACAAAGATGTCGTGCAAAAATGGCGAGTTAATTACAAGGATGGAAGTGTAAAGGCGGAATAGAGGATTAGTGGAAAGTAGCTGTAGGCATTTTTTCTAAGCCTGCGATTCGAAGTCTATTTGAATTCCATTTACCACTTGATCGTTATTATAAGTCGGCCTGCCTTTTAGGAGATAATTCATACCTTCTCGGTCGTATTGAATCGAAAATGCGATTCCGTCGAGCGCACGGTAAATCGTTTCCCGAATGTTCGATTTATCCTCAAAGAATTTAAAAGCCGATTGACCAATCAAAGCCGATGGCTCCAGCTTAAAGAACGATGAAGATCCTTCTACGGAGGTAATAACTCCAAAGGGACTGCATGTCATTGAGACACCGGCAGGTTTTTGGCGTCTGGGTTGAAGTTCGGCATCGCTCATTTTCCCGATCATTACAATCTCATCCACACTCTTATGCAGTTGTGCTTTTAGTGGGATCCAATTGTTATTTTGGGCAATCCTTATCTCGAGCGAATGACCATTGCCAAGCACGGCGTCTTTTTGGAATAACGCCAGCTTAGAATGATCGTCCGGGTGAACCAAATCAAATATACTTTTTCCCGACAGTGAGCCGGCCGATTGACCGATCATTTGCTCAACCGAATAATTGCCGTGGGTTATGATTCCTTCGCTGGAAAGGACAATAATCCAATCTGAAATATGACGAAGCGCAAATTCAAATTTTTCCTTGTGGCGTGTGTCTTGTGCAGAGACGGGTATTTCTTTAAGTACTTCTACCGGCTTCAGCACTTCTTTTATGACTTCAATTTCACGTATGATCTCTACCGGCACTTCGCGAACCACTTCTCTTTCCAAGACCACTTCGACGGGGACTTCCCTGATAATTTCAATTTCACGAATAATCTCCTTAACCTCCAAGCCTGAAGATTTTTCCGGTACGGGTTTGAAAAGCAGCAAAGATCCGCGGGCCGGATTTTTTTCAAAAAGAGGTCTACACGATACTAAGATTTCTATTCCGTCCATAAAATTTTCAACGCGTACGAAAAGCTTTTCGCCCTCCCACGTTTCGCCTCGTAACGCACGTTCGACAGGAAGGGCGGACGCCTCCACTATTTTTTTTGTATCGCAATAATAGACACCATAGATCCCCGACCATAAATTTAGGTTGGCGTTTTCATGGGCCGCGTGCAATACGGCCTGAGCCAAACGATTGGCGAAAAGCGTCTCGCCTTTGTCATTGATCAAGGCTACACCTTCGGTCGTTTCATTTAGGATGGACTGAATGATTTTGTCCTGACTGTCCACAGACTCTTGCAAATCTAGGACGCGCCGATCCAAAGATTCGGTATTCTTTTTCTCCTTCGTCGTCTCATGCAGGGCAAGGCTGATGCCGGTCACGACGTTATTTCTAAGAACCGGATTCAGAAAAATTTCCAAATGACCGGTCTTATCTTGAAGCGGAAAATTTTGTTCGACAGAAAATCGTTCTCCTTTAAGAACGCGGGTAAACATTAATGCCCATGAGGCTTTACCGTCTTGGGACAATTCCGAAATAAGGTTCTTTCCTTCACGGAGGTGAATCTGGTAACGGTAAAAAAAGAGCCTGTGGAATTGCGCGTTTAGGTGAATGATCTTATACGACGTATCGAGAAGACAATACCCATTATTCGAAGTTTCCAAAAAAGCATTCAGGTGACCCTCAAGAGTTTGTGTTTGACGACGCTTTCGAGCTGCCACACGGAGCGTTTGCCAGACAATTAAGAATAGAACGGGAATTACAACCAGAAGAATGGCCGTCGCGATCAAGATCCGGATTATTTTCTCCCACTCCAGGGCGAGCGCAGAGGATGTTTTTGCATTCTGCAAACGCAGTTTTTCGGCCGTGATACCCAGAGACTCGGCAGCCCGATGGACCTCGTCGATGAATTCGGCGGCAAGGTTCTCTATTTTGGCACTGTCCTGACGGAAGGTTGCAATCTTAAATTTCTTGCGGTACATCCGCTGATAGAGATTATCAACACGGGGTAGCGAGGGTCGCATATCGAAAATCATCTTGTCCGACCATTCGACGCGCATGGTCGTCTGCCATGTCTTGGCGTAAAGTTGACGCCAGTTCTCTGAACTTGAATCCGAGGCATTGGGAAGAAAATTTACGGAAATAACTTCTTCAAGTTTATAAACTTGCTGCTGCAATTCCGTCAGGGCTGCAATCTTCTCGACCGTTGACTGGATTGTTTTTTGTTGAGATTGGACGGTCCTGATAACCGAAAAAATCCAAACAATGCCTGGAATAGGAAGCAGTAGGGCGCTCGCTATGGCAACGCGAATCCACCATTGTTTTTTCATAAAAGAGGTACCAAAGATTGATATATCGGAATTAAATGTAGCTAAGATTTCCGTGTTTCCAAATAAAAAATTGACAAACTGGGTCAAGCTGTGATATGTTATACCAATGGTTGCCAAACAGCATAAAATTTTGATCGTCGATGATGAGGAACTCAATGCCGAATTCCTGCGAATTTTATTACAAAAAAAAGGGTACGCAACACTCGTGGCGGATGGCGGGGCACTTGCTTTGGAACTGATCCGAAAGGAAAATCCCGACCTAGTTTTACTCGACGCTATGATGCCGGAGATTGATGGGTTTGAAGTGTGCCGTCGTCTTCGCGCTCAGACTCGAACAAAACTTCTTCCGATCATCATGGTCACGGCACTGCAATCGGAGGAGGATGAAAATCGTGCGCTCAATGCCGGTGCGGATGATTTCCTTTCTAAGCCGGTGAATACGTTTGAATTGCACTCACGAATTCGATCGCTTTTGAGAATCAAAACGTTGCATGATGAACTTGCCGAAGTGCAAACGTTGCGCGATTCCCTTACGCAGATGATAGTCCATGATCTGAAAAACCCGCTAACCGGAATCATGGGATGCTGTGAGTTGCTTCTGCTTTTGCAGGATTCGATGACGCCCGAACAATTGTCGCTGGTCAAAAAAATCGAAGACAATACGATGACCATCGCCAAAATGACAAATGAAATAATTGACGTCAGCCGCATGGAAGAAAATAAACTGAACTTAAAGCGTGAATCATTTTCCGTCCGTGAAGTTCTTGAAGCCAATGTTAGTGAACTTCAAATCATGCTCAAGAAATATCAGTTGAATTGTGAAATTGAAGCCGATCCGGGGCTCCCCCTCATCTATGCCGATCGTGATATTTTTCATCGTGTCGTTGCCAATTTACTGTACAACGCCATCAAACACAGCTTTCCGAAGGGATTGATTAAAATAAGGGCGCTGAAAAGTACGGACCGAATGACGATTTCAATTGAAGATAATGGGGAAGGCATTCCTGCGGAATACCGTGATAAAATTTTTGAAAAATTTGCTCAATCGGATCAGCGAGTCCATTGCCACTCACTATAAAACCTATTGCACGTGGTCGCAGTGGTGGAGCTGTGAAGCGGACTGCTATTTTTAAAGTTAGGAATGAGCAAGACACCATTAGTCTCCATGTTTTCAATAATGATGCTTGGGGGCAACTGACTCTCAATGGAATCATTGATCGGGATAATTCCTGTACTGAACCAGAACAAGACATGGAAGAAGGTAATTGTGATGATGAAGAAGACAATAA
>JANNSF010000159.1:0-27757 GCA_031402315.1 bacterium
CCCGACAGGAGGATCTATCGACTTCAGTTTTCATGCGAAAACAGAAGGTAAGGAATTTCTGGTCAAGGGAAACATTGTATTCGACGGAGATAATACCGCCACGATGACGCTCGGCGAATACACATTTATTATCGATCTTGATACGGGGGATATTGTAACGCCCGGATAACTACAGATAGCGTTTATTAAAAAACCCGCGTTTCGCGGGTTTTTTTATTACTCACTTTGGTTTTGACTATTGTGGTCCGAGATCACCGAACTTGACAAGTTTGTATTGCGGAGAACATTGAAATAGGTGCTTCAAAATTTCTACGTGGCCTCTACCAAAAAGTACCAATATCCTATCGTTTGGAGAACTCGTGATCTGTTGTATATGCCGATAGATACACAAATTTCTATTATACCAATGCATAGCTAAAGCATCTGCACCGCGCGTATCGCCAAGCGTAAAATCTCCATTGAGGTAGGCTCCAAATCCGCGATCCAGTACTTTATCCGAATTGGTCAATTTGAAGTATTCCAGCAGGGGCATTTTCAACGCCAGTCGATCGGTTGCACTATAGAGTTGAGAATAGAGATGACTGATAGTATCGTTGCTTCTGAAGTCCCAGTCTCTATAGATGCTGTCCAAAACAGGTCGAAAGGAGAGGGAGTCGCGCCCATCTTACAATTCATCCGCGAGAGGCACCGCATTGACTCCATACAGTGTGTCTAAATCAAATTTAGACAAGAGACGAAATGCAATTTGCCATATTTCATCTCGCCCCAATACCAAGTCCCTTTTTTGATACGCGCGATATTTATTCATCAATTTATGGGTATTCGATCTTCCTTCTATTGCAATTTTAGTTGGCTTAAATTGGTAAATGTAGTTTAGCAACTCTCTAAGTTCGAGTTGTTTTTGTTCCGACAAAATGTCATCTGATCATCGACCTGGGTCTTATGAAGATCCAGATTGTATTAATCAAAATGAAAGCTGCCAACTAACAAAACGGACGGTTGCTTGTGCTGGCCAAGCAATATTTCATCAGGATCATTTTTCAAAATTTGGGATTGCGCTGACATGGATGCGAAAAGGAGAATTGAGACCAGCATACATCTGAAAATCATGGCATTTCCTTTACCTATGGGGCTCTAAATTAATCAAATTTATTTCTCATCGAATCAGCAACCATTTTAAAGAATTCTGTCAAAAGCGCCCGGACCTTTTCATCCGGGATGGATTTTTCAATCGCGCCATGCATACACGCAAGCCATGCATCGCGTTCCGCATCGCCGATGGGAAATGGATTGTGGCGGGCACGAAGCATCGGATTGCCGCGCTGCTCGGCATACAGAGGAGGGCCGCCAAATCGCCCAACGAGAAACCAATATAATTTATCCCGTGATTCGGTGAGGCTTTCGGGATGGAGCTTGCGAATGTCATTGGCGAATGATTCTCTATCCATCACGTCGTAGAAAAGATCAACAAGTTCACGGATCTTTGCGTCCCCAAGAATTTCGTAGAGCTGACCGATAGAATTAAGTGCAATTTCGTTCATGGAAATTTGTTATTATTGCTAATAAGTGCGTTAAACAATTTACATTTCAGATGGTTCTTGCGATGAGGGTAACCAAATCCCTAACACTTTCCTTATCAAGGAAAAGGAACCTTATAACTAAATTTTTTAACTCAGAATTGTCAATAGGAATGACCTAACCTGTCTTTATAAAGGCAATTGAAAATATACGGTTTTCAGGTAAAGAGATTCCGGGATCTGCAATATCCAGGGATGGTCGGGTGGCTGAAATGTAATGTGGCTCGTGCGCAACGTGATACCCATGTCCGCCGAAGCATAACGCGCCGTTTCCAGCATAATAGGAACATCCAAATGGTAGGCGCACGAAGATAAAACAATATGGCCGCCGCGCTTGAGCAGTGGAAGCGACTCCGAAAGCAGTTTGAAGTAGGTTCGCTTTAGTTTGTCGAGTCCCTCTTTTCGTTTCGCAATCGCGGGTGGGTCAATGACAATGACATCGTATTTGACGGCCTTGTCCGGTGATTTTTTGAGTAGTGCGTTCTGATCTTCCAGAAAATAAAACACATCGTTGACGTGCCAATTTATCCGATCGGAAACGCCATTGAGCTCCGCGTTTTTCTTAGACACATCGATGACTTTCGCCTCGGTGTCCACAGCAGTCACACGGGCGCCGGATTTGGCCATGGCCATGGCAAAACCGCCGGTATAGGAATAAAGGTCGAGCACGTTTTGATTTGGCTTGATAAGCGACTGTACGAATAAGCGGTTCTCTCTTTGATCGAGATAAAAACCGGTTTTGTGACCGTTTGCGATATCAACAAGGAATTTCAAATTATTCTCGGATATTTCGATCAACTCATCCGGCGATTCTCCAAAAACAGTTCCGGCTTTCGCTTCGAGCCCTTCATCCGCGCGCGATTCCATGTCGCTTCGTTCGTAAATGCCCTTGGGTTTAAGGACTTCGGCAAGAATCTCTATAATTTCTTTCCGAAAAATCTCCATGCCCATAGTGCGGAATTGGACAACAAGGAAATTATCAAACTGATCTACCATAAGCCCGGGAAGACGATCCGCTTCCGCATGAATAAACCGCATGGAGTTAGAATTGATCGACAGGGATTTTCGAAACTCAACAGCCTTCTTGATTCGCTGATAAAAAAAATCGCGGTTGATAAGTACGTTTTGTTTGGAGAGAATACGGACAGGAATGTGGGATTTAGAATTGTACGATCCGATCGCGACAAAATGATTTTCATGATCGAGCACCTGAACAACCGAGCCATCCTGGAAATCCGTGCGATCTTTAAAAAACGTAGCAATATCGTCACGGAAAACCCATGGATAATGGTTGCGTATTTTTTTTTCTTTGCCGGGTTTGAGCTTAATATAATCCATAATCGCGGGCAATATAGATGAGGAATAAACAAAAGGCAATTTTTTGACGAGATACCACAAGACGCCAGACGTGAAAACGGCAACGGTTCAAGGGACGTTTGCCGTTTCACGTCTCACGTTTCACGTCTTGCACTCGTAGGATGCATGCTCAAAAGTTTGCTTTTTCGAGGGAATCGCGCTAACATGAGTTATGGAATTCAGCTATTCTAAATTCAATCCCGCCCTGATTAAAAAGCAGAAGAAGTTTGACGATCTGTTGAAATTGTTTAATCAGATTTTACTCGTTACCGATGGCGATGTTTCCGAGGCCTTACGGCTTATGACCGAGATTGACCGACAACATGGAATATTTTCGGATGATTTTGATTTTCAGGATTTTGTCAATCGTTTGAAGGAGCAGGGTTTTATCGAAGAGTCTCCGGAGGGTCAGCCGTTGACGCTTACGCCCAAGGGAGAGCGAAGAATCCGGCAGGATTCGCTGGACGAAATATTTGCTTCGCTAAAAAAATCGCCCGGCGGTCTTCATGAAACCAATCACATGGGTGAAGGCGTGGAGCGGCTTAGTGAAACGAAGCCCTATCAATTTGGTGACCCGCCTTCCAATATTGATTTCATGGCCACCATCAGCAATTCCATGAGGCGGTCGCGCTCTGATGTGATAGATCTGCAGGAAGATGATTTTGAAGTGTATGAGACGGAGCACATGACCTCGTGCGCGACGGTGCTTGCGATCGATATCAGCCATAGCATGATTTTATACGGTGAGGATCGTATTACACCAGCGAAAAAAGTTGCACTAGCGCTGACGGAATTGATACTATCGCGCTATCCCAAAGATAGTCTTGACGTGATCGTCTTTGGCGACGATGCCAAGGTCATCGATCTCGAAGACATTCCATATATCCAAGTGGGTCCGTTCCATACCAATACGAAAGAGGGTTTGCGGCTCGGAAGGCAAATTTTGCGGAAAAGGCGTAACGCGAACAAGCAAATTTTTATGATCACGGACGGCAAGCCGTCGTGCATTTGGGAAGAGGGCCGGCTTTATAAAAATCCATACGGTCTGGATCGAAAAATCATCAACCAAACGCTCAATGAAGCCGCGCAATGTAAAAAAGATCACGTGGTCATTTCGACTTTTATGATTACCGACGACCCGTATCTGACAAAATTTGTCGATACGCTCACAAAAACCAATAAGGGTCGTGCGTTTTACTCCGGGCTCAATGACCTTGGACAATATGTATTCGTGGATTATCTGAAGAATCGGAAGAAGAGGGTAAAGTAGTTCTCGAACAGTCAGGCGATAAAAAGTTGTTTTATTCGTGTCCAAGTTGGATATTAGAGGGTCTATATCGTCTCAAAATAAAAATCAAAACAGGAGGTGCCTATGCTTCTTCGTTACAGATTATCCTTTGTGAGTATTCTGTGCTTTTTTCAGATTACACTCTGGTCACAGATTAAAGTCGAAACACATGACGGAAAGCCCGTCTTTGAACATTCAACAAACGATTTCATTCTCGTTTCCCGAAGTACGGGAAATAAAGATTCCTTATTCAGCAAACTTAATCTCGACGAAGAGGTTTCATTCATTGCTGAATTTAATTCACCATCCTTGAGCGAATTGGGGCTCAATCATAGGGCAATAAATAAATCGCTGATGGGTCTATCTCAAATTGAATCCGAACATAGTCGGTTTCAATCGGACGCGATCGCTCTAAATATTCTCCTTAAATCCATCTCGGGGTCTCCCGATATAGTCTATTTTAAAGACGTTTTTAATGGTGCGGCATTTCGCAGTACACGGCGAGACGCGGAACGAATCCGACAATTGCCCTATGTAAAACGTATTCAGGAGGACCAACAAGTGCAAATGGTGGATGACGTTAGCAATGGCGTTATCGGTGCGGACAGTGTTTGGTCTAAATTTGGTGCATCCGGAAAAAATGTTGTCATCGGGATTGTCGATACAGGAATTGACTACAATCACCCGGCCATGGGTGGCGGATTTGGTTCCGGGTTCAAGGTAATTGGGGGTTATGATTTTATTGATAACGACAACAATCCCTTTGATGAGAATGGTCATGGTACTCACGTGGCAGGAATTGCCGCAGGAAATTCATCCAAACTAAAGGGTGTCGCCTACGATGCAAAACTCATGGCGTTTCGTGTGCTGAATGCCTATGGATACGGTTACCAATCGACGGTAATATCCGGTATTGAAAGAGCGGTGGATCCGGACCAAAATCCCGCCACTAACGATGCGGTGGATATCATGAATTTGAGTCTTGGCGGTTATGGAAATCCGGACGATCCAGTTTCTACAGCTATTGATAATGCAACGCGCGCCGGAGTTTTATGTGTGATCTCGGCTGGAAATAGCGGGTATTATGATTATTACTATCAGAATATCGGTTCTCCGGGATGTGCGCGAAAAGCCCTGACCGTTGGTGCCAGCGACAATTCTGACAAGATCGCGTATTTTAGTTCACGTGGCCCTTCAGCGGATATTTATGGAATTAAGCCCGATGTCGTGGCACCTGGACTGAGTATTTATTCATCCTACAAGGGCGGTGATTATCGGTACCTCAGCGGAACATCCATGGCGGCCCCACACGTTACAGGCGCGGCTGCGCTTTTGCTCGAATTAAATCCAACCTGGACACCCGAAGAAGTAAAATCCAATCTCATGGAAACATCGACAACCATCAATGAGAACATATGGACTCAGGGAAGTGGCCGGATCAATGTATTGAAGGCTGCGGGAACCAAATCCGTCGTAACGCCAGCCAGTTTTAGTTTTGGGATTGCCGATCTACAACCCTCGCATTGGATTAAGCAAGATACGATGACAATTAGAAATATCGGGACCGTGACGGAGTCCTATCAAGTTACTTTGGAGAACAGCCCCACGGCCGGTATCCAATTCCAATTTACTCCATCAAACTTTTCTTTATCACCCGGTCAGTCGCAAAAAGTTATCATAAGTCTGAATGTAGATAACGGTCAAGTCCCCATTCTGAGAACAAATATTCCCGCATATTCCGGAGCTATAAAAGTACAATCAAACACCGGCGACTATTTTTTGCCCTACGCATTCATATATAGTCCGACGATTACCTTTGCTCTTCAAGATTCCATCAGCCCGACCTATCTATATCTCATTAGTCAAACAGGAAATCGTAATTATACGTGGTATTACGACTTCAGTAAAACCAATATTGTTGAACCGGATACGTACGCCGTTTTTGCAATCTACTATGATTACGAAGGTGGGCGCTATGTTCGGCTGATAAATATGGTTGAAAGTGTTGTGGTTGCAAAAACCGCTCTGGTCAATCTCAGGAAATCGGATGTGACCTATGAAGTGACGACGTCTATGAAGTCTACTTCAGGAATTCGTTTAATTGAAGATTTTAAAGTCATCGTTTTTCGCGGGGACCGATTTTCCTTTACCTGGGGAGCGGCGACCGGATACCGAACAAAAATATCTGCCCTTAGCAGTAGAGTCTCCTTCGAAAATGAAATCCTTTCATACGCCGATAACGATCGTGAGACTTACATAAATCAATTCTCTAGCCTCAATGGCGTCTCATCCAACCTTATATTTACTCAAGGCGCCAAAGACTACAAGAGTATTGATTTTGACTTGAATTTAGGAGAGGACGATGTCCGGCTAATCGCCTTTGATAAACTGAAGACGAGAGCCTATAGCATATATTCTTCCATTAAAATAGACTATCCGCTGAGGCGAAAAATGTATTTTGGTTCAAATCAAAAACTGCATCATATCTTGAGCAAACAGGATTTTTATACAGAAAATTGGTCAAAACGCTTCAGCACTCCCTATATAGGGGTCGATCACGATACACTGAAGATATTCGATGCTGCTGAAAAAGTTATTTTTAGCACAACCGATGATCTCATAGCATGGCGTTTGGGTACCTTTCTTTCCCTTACCAGTCCTCCGTCTGTCAATGTATTTGGCTCCAGAGCGGAATTCAAATTTCCGCAAACGTATGAACATCCGGCTTTATCGGATGTTTACGGCGGGTATGTTTCAAACGATACTGTTTTTTGTTCAGTTTCCGATGCTCAAGGAGTATTAGCGGAATCATGGTTTTTGAATGATTACCCGATGCAAGCGATCGCAGTTGAGACTCAATCCCCGCAATACACGCTAAAGTTGACCAATCGTCAATTACCGTTAAACGACTTTCCGTCCATGCTGAATATTGAAATGACGATCAATAAAAATAATTTTGACATGATTCCTCCAGTTATAAAAAATTTGAGTATCACACAAAACGGATTCCCTTCGGTTTATCTTGACTATGAAAAAGGGAGTCAAGTTATTTTCTCCGTTACGGAAACCGTAAATCCAGCGACGCTTGAATACAAAATCCAAGGTGAAAATACTTGGGTGTCAGTGCCTGTTCAAACGGTTGGGCTGACGTGTTCAGCCAACTTACCCAAATTGAAGCAGGGCATATACGACCTCAGAATAAAAATTGCGGATTTTCCACTGAATAAATTCACTTACAATCTAAGCTCTGCATTTCGATCGGGAACCAAATATACTTCTCAGCCCTCAAGTATGTTTGCACTCCTAAGACCAAAAGATGGAACAGAAATAAATATAGGGGCGTCTCCCATTCACTTCGAATGGGAGACCTCCAAGGACGCGAGTGACGTCACGTATGAATTCAAGCTTCATAATTCATCTTTTGACACGACCATTCAGAATATTAAAGGTACGAAATTGAAGTTATTGTTCATCCCGAATAGTGACTCCCAATATGTATGGAGTGTCAAAGCGTCCAATGGCTTTCAGAAGAGGTCAGCGGAAAAAGATTTTATATTTTCCACGGTTCCGGAAGAAGGAATAATTGTCTATCAAAACTCACCGAATCCATTTAATCCTTCGACTCGAATTAGATATTGGCTTCCGGCCTCGGCCTCCGATAAGATAGTCCACGTTGATGTTTATAATATGCTTGGACAACGCGTTCGGTCACTTGTTAAAGAAAAACGAAATTCCGGAATAAATTCCGTGATTTGGGATGGCCGAAATCATCAAGGATTTTCAGTTTCCAGCGGTATTTATGTTTATCGCGTCCGCTACGGAAGATACGAAAAATCAATGAAGATGATTTTCATCAAATGATGCGGAATTGATAGGGTGTAGAATTATGGAAATAACCAATGAAATTGAAATTCAACATCTAAAATAAATTTGAACTTCACTAGTCAATTTGATATTTTCGTGTGGCTGATATAGGAAACACTTGAAGCCGGTGTTAAAAATTGAAAAACGGAGAGTGTCGGATGAATATTATTGTTTGTATGAAACAGGTTCCGGATACGGAGACCCGCGTTAAAATCGGCGCCGATGGAAAATCACTCGATCTTTCCGCGGTTAATTTTGTAATGAATCCCTACGACGAAATTGGTATAGAAGAGGCGATCAGGCTCAAAGAAAAATTTGGCGGGGAAGTGACGATTCTGACGTTAGGATCTGATCGCGCCGAAAATGACATCCGTAAGGCTCTGGCGATGGGCGCGGATAAGGCCGTTCTTCTTAAGGCCGATAACTATGCTGGTGATGTCGCGGCGGCTCTTGCGACGGAGATCAAAACTATGCCATACGACCTCATTTTCTTAGGAAAACAAGCGATCGATGAAGATGGTGGTCAGATGCCGCAAATCCTGGCCGAAATGTTGGATCTTCCGTGCGCAACGATTGTTGTGAAACTGGATGTCAATGTCGAGGCAAAGACTCTCGTTGCCGAGCGCGAGATTGAGGGTGGAAAAGAAGTTATTGAAATGCCCATGCCAGCCGTAATTGCCGCACAAAAAGGACTCAATGAACCGCGGTTACCAAATCTGAAAGGCATCATGGCTGCAAAGAAAAAGCCGATTGAAAAGAAGGACGCCATCACGTCGACGTCGACGTATTCGGTGCTTGGCTTAGAATTACCTCCGGAACGCCCTGCTGGGAAAATTGTCGGCAAAGGCCCTGAAGCCATTCCGGAACTCCTCCGACTTCTTCATGAAGAAGCGAAGGTTATTTAAATTTTAGGAAAAAACTGGAGCATTAATATGTCGATCATTGCTTTTGCAGAACAACGTAACAATACTTTTCGAAAAGCCGCTTTTGAAACGGTGAGTGAAGCCAAACGCCTTGCTGACAAACTCGGGACACAAGTCATCGCTGTGATTGCGGGCTCTTCGGTTTCCGGTATTGCTGCCGATCTTGGAAAATTTGGCGCCGCGAAAGTCTATGTGATTGAAGATTCCGCGCTGGCAAACTACTCTACCGAGGGTTACACGCAAGCCCTGGAAGAAGTCATTAAAAAAGAAAACGGGAAAATTGTCCTCCTGGCGGCTACCGCGATGGGTAAAGATCTTTCGTCACGTGTTGCGGCCCGCTTCAAAGCCGGTCTTGCGAGTGACGTGACGGCCATTTCAGTCGACGGTGGGAAACTTACGATCACTCGCCCGATGATGGCCGGGAAAGTATTTCAAAAAATTTCGATTTCTACCGATATTCAGGTAATCTCCCTTCGCCCCAATATTTTTCGAGCAGAAGAAAACGCAGTACCGGCTTCAATTGAAAAATTATCGATTGCACTTCGGCCAATCCGAGCGAGGGTAAAAGAAGTTATCGCGGAATCCGGAAAAAAAGTCGAACTCTCTGAGGCGGACATTATTGTCTCCGGAGGACGAGGGCTTAAAGTTCCCGAGAATTGGCATATGGTGGTTAGTTTAGCGGAGTCGCTGGGCGGTGCTCACGGCGCCACGCGAGCGGTGGTCGATGCCGGATGGCGTCCCCATGAGGAACAGGTTGGGCAAACCGGAAAAACGGTCAGCCCGAAACTCTATATTGCGGTTGGAATTTCCGGTGCAATTCAACATCTGGCCGGCATGTCGAGTTCAAAATATATTGTCGCGATCAATAACGACCCCGAAGCCCCGATTTTCAAAGTTGCGGATTATGGTATTGTCGGCGATGCCACCGATATTCTCCCGGTCATGACGGAAAAAGTAAAAGCGATGAAGGGGAAATAATAACAACTGTATTGACATTTCAAGCCGGCAAGGCAAGGATGCGACACTGTTGTTTTCGGCAAATTTAACTTGACAAATGCGCGAGTTTCCAGTACAATACCAAGACAAGTGAAGGCTTCTACAAATTATCGGTTCCTCTGAATTTAATTCCAATTAAGTTTTAATATATTCGACTCATGGTCGAATCGTCAGCCCCGAAAAAATAATTATTATCAAATCGTCCTAATTTCGAAGTTGTCCTTTCTTAAACTAATTGTTACTCTCTTTGTAATTAACGCCTATCAAAAATGAACGATCCTAAAGACGAAGCCCTCGTTACTCCGCAAGACAGCGAAGAAACACCCAAAACAAAACACAAAAAAACAAGTTCCCACAAAAAACAAGATAACGAAAAGAAAGACCACGAAAAAAAATTGGAAAATGAAGTAGAAACTGAAAAAGAAGAAACCGTGGAAACGACAAAGCCCACGGAGACAATAGTTTCCGAAGAAACCCCTCTTCCGGAAAAAACGGAAGCCGAAGGAACGGAGAAAATCGAGAAGCCGCAAAAACACCGTGATGATGTGCCGCGGGAAAAGCCTTCCCTAAATCTGGCCAATCTAAAAGATATGAAGATCACCGATCTTAATGACGTCGCTCAAGGGCTTAATATCCCGGGGGTCGGCGGCATGAAAAAACAGGATTTGATTTTCACTATTCTTGAAGCGCAGACTAAGAAAGATGGATTTATTTTCAGCGAAGGCGTTCTAGAACTGTTGCCGGACGGCTATGGATTTTTACGTTCCCAAAATTATAACTATCTTCCCAGCCCTGATGATATTTATATCTCCCCGTCACAAATAAAAAAATTCAGCCTTCGCACGGGCGATGTAGTAAGCGGACAAATTCGCCCGCCTAAAGACAGTGAACGTTTTTATGCGCTTTTGAAAGTCGAAGCGGTCAATTTTGAAAATCCCGAGCAGGCCAAAAAGAAAATCCTTTTTGACAATCTTACGCCGATCTATCCGCAGGAGCGGCTTGAACTTGAGACGAAGAATGCGAACAATTTTTCCATGCGCATTATGAATTTCATGACGCCGATCGGAAAGGGCCAGCGCGGCCTCATTGTCGCGCCTCCGCGTACCGGTAAAACCATCCTTCTTAAAAACATTGCCAATAGTATTGTTGAGAATCATCCGGAAGTCAAAATGATCGTCCTTCTTATTGACGAACGTCCGGAAGAGGTTACCGATATGGAGCGGTCGGTGAAAGCCGAAGTGTTGAGTTCCACGTTTGACGAGCCACCCGAAAGGCACGTTCAGGTATCGGATATTGTTTTGGAAAAAGCAAAACGAATGGTCGAGTGTGGACACGACGTTGTTATTCTTCTCGATTCGATTACCCGACTTGCCCGCGCGCATAATACGGTCATTCCGCATTCCGGAAAAATTCTGTCCGGTGGTGTGGACTCTAATGCGCTTCACCGTCCGAAACGCTTTTTCGGCGCCGCGCGAAAAATTGAAGAAGGCGGAAGTCTTACGATCATTGCGACAGCGCTCATCGAAACAGGAAGCCGTATGGACGACGTGATTTTTGAAGAATTTAAAGGCACGGGCAACATGGAAATTATCCTCGATCGTCGCCTCAGCGACCGTCGCCTATATCCCGCGATGGATATCAACCGCTCCGGCACGCGTAAGGAGGAACTTTTGCTCTCCCAACTTGAGCAAGGCCGCGTATGGATATTACGCAAGCTAATCGCCGACAAAACGCCGGTGGAAGCGATGGAATATGTCATTGACAAAATGCGTGGAACGAGAAATAACAAGCATTTTATGGAATCCATGAACGGCTAATTCAAAAACCCCCACAGAGTTACCCCTAACTCTGGCTACGATAGAGACCCGGTGATCTTTGGATTGCCGGGTTTTTTTGTCACTCCTGATCTAATAATGCGTCAAAAAAGGCTTTCGGAGTGTTCCAAGGAGGCCCTCACAAAATAGAAATATTCACCTAATCTTATCGTAATCGTGGTTCCGTATTTTTTTTTTCACATAAATGAAAGGGAAATCATGATCGCGGAACCACTTGTTCAAATGCCGATATTAGAGGGTGACCTCAAGGAGACCAATCCGACCAGCATTCTGATGCTTATTAAAATGTCCCGGAAAAACGGAATCCTGAAATTCTTTGTGGAAGAAAAACAAGCTCAGATACAGATCCACGGGCGATTCATACTTTCCGCCGCTTCCCCCGAGGAGATACTCTTCGGTGAGTATCTTATTCAAGAGGGATACTTGGATCATGATAATATTGGAAAAGTCCTGGAGTTACAAAAGCGCATGCGAATGGCTCTGGGGGAAATTGTATTTGGAATGGGCTATCTGGGGACGGATCCAGCGGCACTGAAGACCATCCTAAACCGGTATTTGCGGGAAGTAATTTTCAGGATCATGAAGTGGTCTCACGGGCGATTTGAATTCCATGAGAGTAGCGGTGAGATTACCTCCTCGCTGGCGGCCGTAGATATGGACTTTATCATGCTTGATAATGCTCAGCGTCTTGAGGACTGGAAGCAACTTGCCGGCAACGTACATTCGCTGAAGTCGGCGCTGAAACTCAATCGGCATGGTGTTCAAGAAGTGATAACGCTGACACAAAGCGAGTGGTTTGTGTTATCGTATGTCAATTCCCGAAGGACTATCGTTAGAATCCTTGAAAAGATCGGGCAGGATGAATTACGCTATTTGACCGTCATCAATGATTTATTGGACCGCAAGATTTTGATTGAGAAGCAGACCGAGGCTCTGCGGCTGATTGTTCCGGGCCGGATTTCCTCCGACCAAGCCGGTGGGGAACGCCAATTCCCGGGAAAATTTACGGCCAACCTCTTATTTAAGGAAATCGACGGAAATAAAAATCTCCTTGAGCTTGCGGAGACTCTCAGTTTTGATTTCGATGTATTATGGGAAAACCTGCAATTGCTGATAAAGGGTCAATTGATCGAAATATTGAAGGGGCGAAGGGAATTTTACCATATGTCGGAAGAAATGTGATTTTGGCAGCACGGCCTAAGCGCAGACTAAAGTCTGTGCCGACCATCCCTTTGCGGGCAGCCGCGAGCCTTAGTTTACGAAATCATCTGAATTTAACACAAATTTAACACTTCTAATCAAACCGTAACATACGTGTAATTCTCTCCTAATGATCCGCAGCTAAGTTAGCCGCGATGAAAAGCAGCATGTGCCCTAAAAACCTAAGGATGAAAATGAAACGAGTACTCACTATGTTAGTTCTTGCACAGACACTTTGGATAAGTGCCTATGCACAAGGTGGAAAAATAGCCGGAAAAATACTAGACGCGTCCAATGGGGATGCGCTTATCGGCTGCAATGTCTCTATTGTCGGAACCAAACTTGGAACGACAACCGATCTCGACGGAAATTTCATCATTGCAAAAATCCCCGCCGGGAAATACAGCGTGGAAATTTCCTACATTTCCTACAATAAGAAAATCGTAACCAACATCAACGTTACCGAAGGCTTGACGTCCACGCTTAAGATTTCACTCGAGCCGGAATCGCTTCAAGGAAATGAAATTGTCGTAGAGGCGCGTGCTGATAAAGCATCTTCTGGCGCACTTCTGGTCGAACAAAGAAAGTCCAGTGTCGTCAGTGACGCGATTGGTGGCGAACAAATCAGCAAAACACCCGACAAAAATGCGGGAGATGCTCTCAAACGCGTTACTGGATTAACGGTTGTCGGCAATAAATACGTGTATGTGCGCGGCCTCGGCGAACGTTATAGTCAGGCGCAATTGAACGGGATCGAGCTACCCAGTCCTGAAAATGAAAAGAAAATTATTCCCATGGACATTTTTCCGGCCTCTTCGATCGAGAATATTGTCGTCGAAAAGACCTACAATCCGGACTCTCCGGCTGATTTTGCCGGCGGGCTTGTAAAAATAAATACTAAAGAATTTCCCGACCAATTTTACGCTTCGATCAATCTTAGCGGTGGATTGAATTCGGCCTCGTTCGGGCAGGTCTTAAATTATCAAGGTGGAAGTCACGATTTTCTGGGATTTGATGACGGAAAGCGGGCACGCCCAAATGTTCCGCGATTTAATGTGGCTACCGATGTCAATAAGACAGCTGTTTATAATAACCGTTTTCAAAACCAGTGGACACCACGCCAAAAGATGGCTTCGCCCAATGGGGGATTTAGCGCTTCAGTTGGGAATAGTTTTCAGTCGGCTATCCCATTTGGCTATTTGGCAAGTCTTACCTATAGCCAGGAAAATTCCAAACGTGATGAAAATGAATTTTTTCCGGTTGCGGATGAAACCGCCGCGTATGATTTCAAAAACTCCAGAGGGACAACAAGTGTTCTCTGGGGCGCTCTCTTGGATGCCAATGTAAAACTGACACCAAACAATAAATTGGGCATTAAAACCGTTTACAATGTGCAGTCGGAAGACGAAAGTATGATTTCAACGGGTTTGGTCAATGGAAGTACATCGGGCCAGGTTCGTCAAACCAGGCTTCGTTTTACAGAGAGAAACCTTTTCTCCTCTCAGATTCTTGGAAGTCACCAGATCAATGGATTTTTGAATTCCAAACTCGATTGGCATGCCGCGTTTTCCAGCGCCGGTCGGTCGGAGCCGGATACGCGCCAGACATACTATCTTCTGAATACGGCAACAAATAACTTTGAAGCTGCCAGCAGTTCGAAGAACACCCGCTTTTTTTCCGATCTAAAGGATCAGGAGTTCAATACAGGTTTTGATTTCAGCTTACCCATAACATTGTTGTCCGGTAGTTCTAAAGTCAAAGTAGGAACCCTTCAGCGTCTAAAGAATCGCGATTTTAATGCTTATCGCTATTCTTATGCCAATGTGGACGAAAGCGTCAAAGGTCAAGCTCCCGAACAACTCTTTACCAGTCAGAACATTAGTAACGGAAATGTAACTTTTTTTGATGATACGCAGCCAAATGACCAATACGACGCAACCGAAAAATTATTTGCCTACTACGTTATGGGTGACATTTTGTTTAGCAAACAATGGCGTGTCGTTGGCGGTGCACGTTACGAAGACTATCGTGTAAAACTAAACTCCTTTGATCCGGCCAGCGGTTCGCGGAATACGTCGCTCTCGCCAAAATTGAGCGACGCCCAAATTTATCCGGCCATCAATGTAGTTTTCGGATATTCTGAAAATGTCAATCTCCGTTTGAGTGTTTCACAAACAAAAGCACGGCCTCAGTTTCGTGAACTCGCACCGTTTCGCTACGACGATGGACGCCGTTCAACCTTTGGCAATCCATTTTTGACGACGACCGACATTCAAAATTACGATTTGAGATGGGAATTTTTCCCGCGTTCGGGCGAAGTCATGGCGGTTAGTGCTTTTTACAAATTTTTTGACCACCCGATCGAACGGTTTTTGCTACCCAGCGGTTCGTCGCAAGCCGGCGATCCCGTTCCCGTCAATGGCGATCAGGCCACCAATTACGGGCTTGAATTTGAATTCAGAAAAGGGCTGGATTTCATTGCGCCATGGATGGAAGACTTTAGCGCCTCGTCCAACGTCACGATCATACGCTCAGAAGTGCAACAAAACGACGCCATTAAAGTGTATGTCTTGGGAAGTTCCTCACCGACCATTTTTAATTCGAACAATCTGGCTCATCGCAAGCGTCCTATGCAAGGGCAATCACCCTACATCTTAAATTTGGCACTTAATTATCAAAATCCAAAGACCCGCACGGATGTCAATATTCTGTACAATCGTTTTGGTCAGCGACTGAGCGAGATCGGAACCAAAGCGATTAATGCCTCGACCGGGAAAAATACGTACGACGACATTTATGAAATGCCCTTCGATCAACTGGATGTAACGATCGCGCAAAAACTCTCTAAAGCTATACGAGCAAAAATCAGCGTGAAAAATATCTTGAATGAAGCGACATCCTTCAAAATGGGCAAATTTGAAACGCTTAAGTATAAAACCGGCCGCAGTTTTTCAGCATCCATCAATTATGATTTCTAAACAAAAATATCATTTCACAACTAACGAAAATAACAAACAAGGAGATTTCATGAAAGAAACGATCAAATCTTTAGCTATCGTGGCAACGGTACTGGCGTTTAGCCTTATCTCGTCCATGGCGATGGTCGGATGCGATGACAAAAGTAGCGGAGGCAACGATGGAGCGGTCGTGACCGGTATCGTGGTCAATAGCGCCGCATTACCGCAGTCGGATGTAGTGGTCACGATCAACACGGTGCCGCCTCAGGATGACACGACGGGGGCAAACGGTGTGTATCGCTTTGAAAATATACCGGTCGGGTCGTTTACGCTGACCATGGCAAAAACGGGATTTGTCAATACCACGATTAACATTACCGTCGAAGAAGGCTTCAATGTCAACAGCGGCAATACCAGTATCGTTTCAACAAGCGAGCAAGTTGGCGGGTTGTCCGGTCGCATTCTTAGTGGAACGGACAGTGTAAGCGCCGCGGAGGTTCAGATCAATAAAATCGGAGTTAATGTTTCCTACGCGACCTATACGGATTCGATCGGCCCCAATAAAGGTGTATACACGTTTACGAGCATTCCGGTTGGGTCCTACAAAATGGTCGTTGCACGCAACGGCTATGTGACCGACTCCTCGAATGTTTCCATCACCGCAAATACGGTTGGAACGAACAATCGGACCATTACGGAATCCGCAATTCTGACCGGCAATTTGACAGGAGCAAGAACACTGAAAGCCAACGTGCTCTACACATTGCAGGGATTTTATCAAATATCCCCGGGTGCCGTACTCACGATTCCGGCCGGAACACGTATCGAAGCAGAGCCCGGAACTCAGGCCGCGATTATAGCGCTTCGGGCGTCGGCGAATGGCAACGGCACAATTTTGAAAGTAAATGGTCAAATTCGCGCACTGGGTACGGCTGGGGCTCCGGTTGTGTTTACCACAAAAGCCGCAGCCGGTTCGAGAGCACGCGGCTTGTGGGGTGGCATTATTCTTAATGGCGCAGCCAACATAAATCAAGCGACGAAGGTCGGCGTTGGCGAAGGAAATACCGGTTCCTACGGTCCCGGAGGATTCACGACCGCACAGGCGACTCTGGATACGATGAGCAGCGGTATTCTGCAATACGTTCGCGTGGAGTTCGGCGGAATCAAAGTTACACCGGATAATGAGATCAACGGATTTACATTTAATGGAGTTGGTTCCAATACGATTGTTGATCATTGCCAGGCGCACATGGTTGCGGACGACGGATTCGAATTTTTCGGCGGTACGGTGAATGCGAAATACCTTGTTTCGTCCGGAAATGATGATGATGATTTGGATACCGATAATGGGTATAGCGGTAAAATTCAATTCTTCGTCGGTATCAAAGATAAAACGCTGGGCAATCGCGGCATGGAAGCGGATAACGATGCGACAGGCTCTGCGAACGGCCCTCTGTCCAATCCCCATGTTTGGAATGCAACCTTTATCGGCGGCAATGACGTAGACGACAAAAACAACGACGATAACAATGAAGGACTATACTGGCGCCGGAATACAAACTACGATGCGAATAACATGATTGTGGCTTATTTCAATCGGTACGGTCTTATATTTGACGGTAACGCAGACAGCTTGAAGGCCGTCAATGGAACCGCGACACTAAAGAATTCGATTTTGTTTAACAACAAAGTTAATTCCAAGGGTGAAGTAGCCTTCAAATCGACGAATTATGATACGGTTGGTGTTGGCGCGGTCATCGCAACATGGAATCTGATTGTTCAAAACCCAAACTTTACGTCGGTGAATACCGCATCGAACGGTAATGCGATGAACGGAACCTTGCCGGATCCTCGCCCGACGTCCATTGTCACAGGCGGAACGCCCCCAAACGATGGTTTTTATGATGTCAGCGCGACGCACATCGGCGCGTTTGGTGCGACGAATTGGATGAGCGGTTGGACAACTTGGGTTACTAACTAAATAACTTTTCAGGCGGCCTGAGATAAACTCGGGCCGTTTGATTTTCTTGTAAGAAAATGGTCAAGACACTTCTCATTGCTATCACTTTGCTTGGATGCCGTCAGGCACGTTGGCAAGACTCCGAGCCGTCCAAGGAAAGGCTTATCAAAAGAGCCTTGAGCGCTATCGAGGATCGTGATGCCCTAGCGCTGAAAAAGATAATGATCACCGAACAGGATTTCCGAAATTACATTTGGCCCGAATTGCCCGCAAAAAAAAATAATGCGCCGTACGATTACATCTGGAGTCAGATGGCGATGAAAAGCGGGCTCGGAATTGAGAACATTATGAATACGCTGGGTGGAATAAAAATGACCTTTAGAGATTGTGCTTTCGAGGACAGCATGGAGTCGTATTCCGGATTTACGATCTATTCCGGCGCGATCGTTCGGGTTGAAGGACAACAAGATTTGGAGCGAAAACTCCGCGTATTTGGGTCGATAGTGGAACGAGCCGGAGAATTCAAGATTCTGTCGTATCGGTAATTCGGCAAAAGAAATTGAAAATAATTTCTCCATGTTAGGTTGGAGAATACATGCGGTCTCGATTTGGCGAAAGTCAAATCGAGATTTTTTTGTCAAAGCTCGGGTATTATTTCTTTAGTTTTCAGAATTAAATGTTTAGTTTTATTAATGAAACTCATATTGCTCACGGCCTTCGTATTCCTCTCATCATGCGGTACGACGCAGTCCGCATTTAAACGCTCCGAGATCACACCCCAAGTTTTAAAAGATAATTTTATCGATAAGCCCTATGCCGTAAGGATTCGCTTTTATATCAGCAAAAGCGAGATGCTGGAAGAGACGGGATACATTAAGAAATCGGACAAGGAAAATACAATCGTTTTTGAATATTTTGACGCCATTGATCATAAATATAACAATGTAGAAATCCCTCTATCCAACATAAGTTCGATAGCGATTGCCAGCGAAGACTCACGATCCTTTAGCTTTCGAAAAGAGATCGGGTTTCTTCTATTGACCGTCGGATTGCTAACTATTCTGTCTTTTCTTGTCCTCCAATGATGAGTTCGGCGATTCTCGTTCTTATTGACGGCGCAAAAGCGGATGTTTTTGAGGAATTGCTGGCCGATAATAAGTTACCTCATATAAAAGATCACATCACGTCTCGGGGCGCGTACGCTCGGATGACGACAGTTTTTACATCTACAACCGGACCGGCGTATGCGCCATTTCTCACAGGATGCTTTACGGGGACTATCAATTTGCCGGGAATCCGGTGGTTTGATAAACGGGCGTATGCAGAAAAACCATTCTGGAATTGTCATCGATACCGGAGCTATTGCGGCTGGGAGTCCATTTTCATCAATGCTGATCTCGACCCAAATTTTCCGACGATATTCGAATTGACTAAAAACCCCATCAATGTTTTTGGACCGATTTCACGCGGAGTACCAATTGGAAATAACCGCGGGGCGCTTGCAAAAGCGCGCAAAATTGCAATGGCCCACAGAAATGGGCTTTACGCCGCTGTCGACGACTCGGCGGAAAAACATATTCTGTTGGCACTTGACACCCCTTCCGAATTCTATTTTCTGGCCCTTTCGGGCGTGGATGGAATGACGCATAACAATTCTCCCCGTCATCCAAGCGTAATAGCCGCGTATGGGAAAGCGGACCGCGTCGTAGGAAAGGTCGCGGATAAACTTAAAAAATTGAATCGTTACGAATCGACCGTACTTGCGTTTTGTAGCGATCACGGGCTTTCTGAAACGCATACGCATTTTGATGTGCCAGATTTTGTGGAAAATGTTCTGGGGCTTTCAACACTCTATTATCCGCCAATGTTCCGTTGGAAGCCGGAAGCATCCGTTCAAGTTTCCGGTAATGGAATGGCGCATCTCTATTTCAAGAATGGGGATTGGAAAAAAATCTGTTATTACGAGGATGTGAAAGAATATATAGAACCTTTGTTGAAGCAAGAGGCTGTCGACATCATTCTATCCAGAGATCGGGAAAACTGGATTCGTGTTGATAGTGCGCGCGGTTCTGCACGCATACGGGAACTCGATGGGAAGATCGAATACCGCCTTATAAGCAACGATCCATTTGGCTTTGACGGCTTGCCCAATCAAATGAGTTTCGATGATGCACTGCACCGGACCTTTGATACTTCCTATCCGGATGCGCCGGTGCAAATCGTTCAGAATTTTCGAAGCGAACGATGCGGCGACATTGTTTTATCCGCCCGTCTGGGTTTTGATTTGCGAAAAAGATGGGAGTATCCTGAACATAAATCCTCGCACGGCTCGCTTCACCGCGAACACATGATGACGCCTTTTGGAATCAGTGTTCCTGTTAAAACGGGTCCGCTCCGCTCCGCGGATGTGTTTCCGTCGTTACTCACTTTACTCGGAAAAACAACTCCGGTCGGAATTGACGGGCGTTCTTTTATTTCGACGGCAAACTGATATATTCTTATTTATCTTTGACTTCATCGAGAAGCGTATTCGCCAGGACTTTTAGACGAATGAATTCTCTCTCGTCCGGTAAATCCAATATTTTTTGAATATGATTTCTTGACGCCGAATATTGTGTCATCGATTTCATGGCAGAGGCCAGATAATAGTGAGTTTGCGCCACACGATAAGCCTCATCCTTCTCTTGCCCGGCTTCACTAATGGAGAGAGCAAGGTAGGAGGCGGCCTCGCTGTAACGCCTCTGCTGAAAACAGGCACGACCAAGATAGTGGTCTATCTGCGAAACAAATTTCTCACCACCCGAAATCTTTTTCTTAAGACGGAGTAGATCTAGAATGCCTTGTTCGTTTTGCCCAAGCAAAATGCTATGGCGTGCGATCATGAGTTGAATTTCAAAATCGGAAAGTGGCGAATCAAGGCGCATGCGAGCGCTTTTTTGAGTTCGCGCGGAATACATCGCTTGCGTGGCTTTTTTATAATAGACTTCTGAATCGGTGCGACGGCCCGACATTTCTAAGGTCTCCGCAATTTGAAACTGCGCCGCATCGAGCATCCATCCATCGATGTATTTGTACAGTTTGATTGACTCGCCCAATTGGACAGCATTTTTTAAATGCGCTTCGGCGGAAATAAAGTTTCCACGAAGCTTATTCAGCCTTCCAAGGAAATACAGCGCGGTAAATTTGGCAGCCGGCGCCGACTCGCTTTCCGACGCGGCTTGAAGAAAATTATCCTCGGCCGCGTTATAATTCTCGCTAAAAAATTGAGCCATGCCCAATTGATTTTTTAAAAATGGATTATCCGGATAACGCTGAATAAGCTCTTCAAAAAGCACCAAGGCTTTTTCATATTGACCTTCCTCTGAGTACACGTGGGCAAGAAAAAACTTACTCTCCACCGAAAAGAAAATGCCGTTCTGCGCGACACGCTCAAGTTGGCGAATTCCCTCGGCACGATTTCCTCCAAGCCCTAAAATACTTGCAATCGCGTCAATAAATTTCGGAGCCGCCGCCGCATAGTAATTATACATTCCGATACTCAGATTGGCATCCACCCACTTGGGGTTTTTTGCGAGCAATTCCGTGTGAATTGATTTAGCTTTTTTCGCGGCGCGAAAGGCCTTAAAAAAATCACCATTCATCGCGTAGTAGCGTGCAAGATTGCCGTTCGCGGCGCCCCGGTAAAACAATGCTTCTTCCGGACTTGACACTTCAAGCCTATCGCATTGATCAAATATAGAATCGTGCAGGGCGATGAAATCGTCGACGGGAATGGCGCCCGGATAACGGGCGAGAATTTGATAAAAGGTCGAAGTGACGCTCAAGAAATATCCGCGCGGGTGCGTGGGTGACCGGGCCTGAACCATTTCTATTGAAGTTTCTGCGGATTTAAAATCTAATCGGTAAATAGCTTCCAACACGGCGGTTGTAGCGGTCTCGGATGGAATCTGAATAAGCAGAAAAGACAGAACGACGAACATCAATAATATTCTTAGAATTGGGTGAAGATTCCGAAATGAATTTTGCTTGTCGAAAAAGTATCATGCTTTCCGAGCCCGTAATCAAGCGAAAAGAGGCCTGCCTTCGTTTGATAGCGAATTCCAAATCCGTATCCACGCGGCGTGCCATCGAATTTCTTCACCCTATTAATGCCGTCATAACTTCTCGAGTAGTAGTACCCCTGATCCACAAACAAGAAAACTCGCGAACTTTCAGAAGTCAGGTAACGGGCTTCAAGATTTACCCAAGCGACGCGTGTGCCGGAAAAAAAATCCTCAGGATAGCCCCGCACCGTCTTGAGGCCTCCGAAACGAAAATGCTCACTGGTGGGAATCACATCCTGACCGGAACGAAATTCTGCGCCGTGGGCACCAATAAAAGCATTCCATTTTTTTGTAATTGGTGTTGACGATTCAATACCGGCACGCAAACGATGGCTGATTGTCTTTTGAGTCACGCGCTTATAGGTGTTGGGAATGCCTTGAACGACAATCGTATCTCCGGAGGCGGCTATTTCCCATCGCGTCTCGGACTGGTTTCCATATTCCCAAAGCGCATTGTAGTAAAGGCCACGACGGGGATTCCACCGGTGATCGCGGGAATCGCCTTCCACGCCAAGGGAAAAATAAGGCGTGGTTATATCCGGTAAATTGGACGTGATACTGATCAACGCACTCGAAGGTTCGGTGGTCGTATAACGAAATCCTGCCGTTACGCTCCAGTCGGGGGTCACGCGAAGTGACGTTTCGATACCGGTTTCAAGTTGGGTATAAAGTGAATCCTGAATACGCTGAGAGATACGCACGGTTGCATCAAAAGGGTAATTCAAGACCCACGGCTCGGTGTAAGCCAGGCGAACCTCTTGGGACAATCGATTTTTCTTTTGCCAATACACTTCGGTGCGTCGCCCCGTTCCGGATAAATTGGACATAGAAAGATGAAGCAGTCCAACAAAGTAGCCCTGCAAAGGAGGATCCGCTGGTATGTATCCCGCGATTCCGTCAAAATAATTGGAGGAGCCCTCGGTTAGATAAATCTCAAGCGTATAACCACTATCATTCTTCGTGAATTGCCCGCTCGCCACCGATTGGATATACGTCAGCCTTCGCAATCTCGACAAGGCTTCATCGACGGACGAAGCACTGTAATGCGTTGGAGTCTTTATTCGAAGTTCACGCAGCAAAACATTTTCTTTTGTATTCACATTCCCGTGAAATCGTATGCGGTTAATTTCGATCGCCGCATTTTCCCTGACCTCGAACTGAATATCTAATCGTGGTTCGCCATCTTGATTTTTGAGAAAGACGTCCGCAACCAAAATTTCGGCTTGCGGAAAGCCTTCATTGGCACAACGCGTTAATATTTTTTCCATGTCGGCATTCCATCGTATGGGATCAAAATCCTCCCCGGGTTGGGAATCCATCAGGTCCGAATATTTTTTCTGGTCGGTATCGATGGTACCGATTTTCACGGATTTATTTTCGCGTATGTACCATGTTAAGGCAATGTGAGTGCTATCCAAAATCTGCTGATGAATAGAATCTACACCCGCCAGAAAGTAGAATTTTTCAGCGTACAGATTTAAGACAATCCGAATGTCTCTTTCAAGTAAATCGTTTCTAAAAGTTGCTCCCGGCTTGAGTTGAATTGCTTTTTCCAATTTCGAGACACTGATCGCCGAGATACCTCTAAAGTCAACATGAGTAATTTTGATCTGAGCCATAAATGGACATGGCAAAGGCGCTAGCGCCAGGAAAAACAGCAGAGAAACCGAAGACTTCAGATACAGGTAGTGCCGAACAGCCCTTTTTTTGTATGACCTCGTCATGCGTTCATCATCCTAACTCGCCCGGATGTACGCTCGATCAGAACTTGTTTGAAGCTATCCACTTCCCGCAAACGTATCAAAACTCTTATTTGCGTCCTGACATCGTACACAGAATTTTCAATTTCGCCATCGTTATCCTGGATCCATCGCATGACCGTGTTTGTATCGTCATAAGGAAAGGAAAATTCAATCGGGGCCCGAAGAATTTTCGTAACGATCCGGCATGAATCCAGAGTGTTTTTCGCCGCCGCGCTGTAGGCGCGAACGAGCCCTCCAACACCAAGTTTCGTTCCTCCAAAATAGCGCGTCACGACGACTACGAGATTGGTGAGAGCCGCGGCTTGAATGGCCTGATAGATTGGTTTTCCAGCCGAAGACGAGGGTTCCCCGTCGTCGTTGAATCGAAAAAGGAAAGGATTCTGCGCGCCAATTTGATAGGCGTAACAATGGTGCGAGGCATCAAAAAATTGTTTGGATATTTTCGCGATGAAATATTCCGCTTCCTCTTTTGATTCGGCGGGCGAACCATGCGCGATGAATTTAGAACTCTTTATTTTGATTTCGGAAACGTGCGGCGCGGCGATGGTTTT
This sequence comes from bacterium, assembly GCA_031402315.1. Classification (GTDB taxonomy): domain Bacteria; phylum CLD3; class CLD3; order SB21; family SB21; genus JANNSF01. The sequence goes on from JANNSF010000159.1 coordinate 24,374, forward strand.
ATATTCGTCGATCATATTATCATTGAATTAGGCCACAACGACTCAAAGCCACGAAGGCACACGAAGTTTTTAGAATTCATAAACTTTTTGTGATTCTTTGTGTCCCCGAGTCGTAGTGGCAAAAAACAAGTAGCAAAAAAATTATTCCGCAAAAAAATACCGACCACGGCTTACCACACCCACCGCCATGCCCCGCATGGCATAATTATGATAAGGCGAATTGGTTGATTTGGAACAGGTCTTTGTAACGTCGTAGTTCCACATCTGATCCGGCTTCAGGAACGATAGATTAGCCGATGCACCTATGGCAATTTCCGGCATGGCGAGGCGCAAAACCCTGCGTGGCGCAATCGCGAGTTTGTGTATGGCCATCTCTATCGAAAGAATATTTTTATGAACGAGATCGTTGAGCGTAATGCCGACACAAGTTTCAAGACCCGTGATGCCAAAGGCGGCATCGTCCATCGTGCACTCTTTATCCTCGATCGTATGCGGCGCATGGTCCGTGGCGATGACATCAATCGTGCCGTCCATGAGCCCGCGTTTGATCTCTTCGATATCCGGGGCCGTCCGAAGCGGAGGATTCATCTTTGCAAGCGTATTGTATTTTTCCACGGCGTGATCGGTAAGAGTGAAGTGATGCGGGCAGACTTCGCACGTGACATGGACACCACGCGCTTTAGCTTCGCGAATGAGACGAACGGTGCCGCCGGTAGAGATGTGAGCGATGTGAACGTGCGCACCGGTATATTCCGCAAGCAAAATGTCGCGGGCGACAATCACTTCCTCAGAAACAGAGGGAATGCCCCGCAGGCCCAGTTGGGTTGATACCACACCTTCGTTCATACAGCCGTGGTTGGATAAATTCTTGTCTTCGGCGTGTTCGATTACAGGAATATTATAAGTCTTTGAATATTCAAGCGCTCGGCGCATGATTTCAGAATTGTAGACAGGGTCGCCGTCATCGGTTATCGCAACGGCGCCGGCCGCTACAAGGCTCCCGATTTCCGCCAGTTCCTTTCCTTCGCGATTTTTTGTCACGCATCCGACCGGATATACACGAACGAGATGGCCTTGGGCGCGGGACTGGATATAAAGCGCGGTATCCGCCGTGTCAATAGCCGGCGTAGTATTGGGCATGCAGGCGATTTCCGTGAAGCCGCCCATCATGGCGGCATTGGCTCCGGTGACGACGGTTTCCTTATCTTCACGCCCCGGCTCACGCAGGTGAACATGCATGTCAATCAGGCCATGCGTCGCAATTGCGCCTTTCATGTCCGTCGTTTTTTCGGCAACGTCGGACGATCGGCCGATTTTAGAAATTTTCCCGTCCGCAATCAGGACGTCGGTGAGTTCGTCTTTTTTGTTGAGGACATCCAAAAGCCGAACGTTTTTTATCAACAACGTTTTGGGTAGAGCTTGTGCAGAAATTTCTCGTGGCATGAATTTATTTAGTTGAAAATTTATAGACTATAAAAACCATAGTAATAAAAATCAGGATTCCCGCGACAATCTTAATATCGCTGGCTCTTCCGCCAATCTTAACACCCGCAATATCTTTGGTCTCAAAATCACGGAACGATTCTTCAATTCGAATTGAAACAATGCCGTCTTGATAAGAGTATAGAGTGCCTTCAAAGACTTCGTCGGAATATAGTCGGAGTGACAGAAACTCGCCCGGTTTTATTTTTTGCAATGCGCCATCGACATTTTGGCGGCGCAATTCGATACCGGTTTCGTCCTGAGGCACCTCGTCCTTAAAAAAATAGTTTTGCGAGCAGCCGGTAACGAAGAAAGCAAAGATCAACAGTATCCGTAATCTCATAGGATTCCTTTTTTTAGAATCTAAAAAAAAATGCAAACTTTACAAACGATTTACGTGCCGAACGGCATTAAGTTGGATTTATTGAAAGAGCCGCTCTACTGCAGATTTCAAGCCCCCTTCGATTATGGTTTAAGCCGTTTCTTCACGTTGTCCCAAAAGGCTTTCCAATTGGCATCGGTCAAACTGTGTCCTTCGTTTGGGAACTCAAGATACATAACAGGAAGCCCAAGATAGTCTTTTAGAAAATCGCGGGCCCTCGGCGCCTGTTCGATCACACGAGCCGCATCTTGTTTTCCTCCGACGGTTAAGAAAACAAGTTTGTCCGGGAATATTTTTTGGTAGTAGTCGGGATAAGAAAAAGTTTCCTGACCCACAGGAATAGCAATACGGACGACATTTTCATAAAAATTCCCTTTAAAACTGGCCAACCCGGCATAATTGCAAACTTCTTCGGAGAAGGAGCCGCTTTGGATCAACTGTTCATGCATCATAGGATCGTCAATGCTATTCAAAACTGTCACGAGCGCGGTAAACCCACCCGCGGAAAAACCACAGGCATAAACGGCATCGGCACGAACCACTCCGTTTTGAATCAAGGAGTTGATGATCGTATTGGCGGCCCTACGACTGTCGTCCGTGGCTTCGGTATGATCACCGCTTAACATCCACCAATTCTGCACGCTGAGCAGGGTAAACTGGTCTTGATCGGCCTTTTGGATCATTTGCTGGACCGAGGTCTTATAAAAAGTTTTATCGCGCGTGGATCCATGGTAGAATACGATCAAGGGTCGATCCGAGGAGGCCATGCCGTTGCTGAATGGTGGAATATACAAAAAGGCCCGGACGGGCTCGTTGATGGCGTAAGACGCATTCGTGATAGTCACGTTGACATCATAACGGCCGGGAGATTTTTTGATAACGGCGTCCGGCAAAATACTTTGACTGCAAAGAACAGAATAGACTGAAGCCCAAAAGAAAATTATTTGTTTCATAGGGATCGCCTTATTTTAATAATAAAAAATATGCGAACTTTAGAGACCATATGCGACATTTCATGAGTAGTTTTTTTCCGATTTGAATTTTTCCAAATCTCATTATATTCGCGTAGTTAAATAAAAGGAGTTTTTATGAAAGCCGGCGTTCTTGTATTTCCGGGTTCCAATTGCGATCACGATGCATATTATGCGTTGAGCGAATTACTGGGTCAGCCGACAGAATATATATGGCATAAAGACCGAAAAAATCTTGATGCGTTTGATTTGATTATGGTTCCGGGTGGATTTTCCTATGGCGACTATCTCCGCACGGGTGCCATTGCCCGATTTGCGCCGATCATGCAGGACGTGACGGCGTTTGCAGACCGTGGCGGATATGTAATCGGGGTTTGTAATGGGTTTCAAATTCTGACCGAGTGCAGGCTACTTCCCGGGGCGCTTCTTCGAAACCGTGATCTTCAGTATATTTGTAAGAATATTCATCTGCGTGTCGAAAACTCAGCGTCCGCGTATACATCCGCCTTAAAAAAGGGCGATGTATTGACGGTGCCCATCGCGCACGGC
>JANNSF010000160.1:0-4558 GCA_031402315.1 bacterium
CTCCGCGCTGGAGACGCCCGATGGAAATGCGACCGAGGTAATCGGAATAGTCGATGTTGGCCACGAGCATCTGCAAGGAGCCTTCTTTATCACCCGGTGGACACGGAATTTTCTCCAAAATCTTTTCAAACAGCGGCTCCATGTTATCATTGGTCTGATCAAGCTCATACTGAGCAAACCCCAATTTAGCAGACGCGTAGATCACGGGAAAATCCAACTGATCGTCGTCGGCATGAAGTTCGAGAAACAGATTAAATACTTCATCCAACACTTCATGAGGACGGGAACCCGGGCGATCAATCTTATTGATGACAACAATCGGCTTGCAATGGGCGGCGAGTGCTTTCTTCAGAACGAATTTTGTTTGTGGCATTGGGCCGTCAAAGGCATCTACTAACAATAGCACACCGTCCACCATCGTGAGAATACGTTCCACTTCGCCACCGAAATCCGCATGGCCCGGTGTATCAACGATATTAATTTTATTGTCTTTGTAACGAATGGATGTGTTTTTGGCAAGAATCGTAATGCCGCGTTCTTTTTCGATGTCGTTGGAGTCCATCACGCGTTCGGCGACCTGCTGATTATCACGAAACGTACCGCTCTGGCGCAGGAGTTTGTCGACGAGCGTTGTTTTACCGTGATCAACGTGCGCGATGATCGCAATATTGCGAATATTCTGGCGGGTAATACCGCCCTCGTTTTTCTCCGTGACTTCGATGTCAGAAACCATAAAATTCCTTACCTGTTTTCATAAAAAAAATCTAAAATTCTCATACCCTACAAAAGCGCGCGAATGTAGCTTTCGACCTGTATAAAGGCAAGGCTTTTTTGAGATTTGTTTTATGCTCCTGAAAAACGAAATTGCAACGTAAGGATTGATACCCGGAGTTTTCCCAAATAAATTTCGTGTTGATATCGAATACGATTTAAAATAGCTTTACAAGGATTGCACAAACAGCCCAAGCCCGTCACAAATGTGAAAAATTTTTTTTCCGTCTGAATTTCACGAAGTGTAATTTGTTATTTTTATATCGTTATCCGTAACCCTAAACTAACAGGAGGTGTATCGTGAAGAAAATTATCATTGCGACCGTAGTCTTATTCGTCGTGTGGCAGATTATGGACTTTTTGATCCATGGTGTGCTCTTGCAGTCCGCGTACGTTGCAACCGCACAATATTGGAGACCCATGGCAGAAATGAAGCAAGGTCTTCTGATGCTGGTTTGCCTCATCCATGCCTTTGCGGTCAGCTGGATCTATGCTAAGATGGTAACTCCAAAAAGCATGAAAACAGCGCTTCAATATGGCGTTATTCTGGGCGTTGCTTTCGGCGTAGGCATGGGTCACGGAATGTACGCGGTGATGCCACTGCCTTACAGTCTGACTTTGAGCTGGTTCTTGGCTAATGTTGCTGAACTTACTGTCGGTGGTCTGCTTCTGGGTCTTTTGATCAAGGAATAATCGAGTACGTCGAAATATTTCGAAAGAACTTATTAGCGCGGGCGAAGAACAATTCTTCGCCCTTTATTTTTGAGATTAATTCCTCATGAGCTGCTACTTTTGTAAGCACAAAAAATCTCATTTTGAGAGTAATTTTTCAGATCAAAGCCCCGTTTGGAAAGGATTTGATCTGAAAAAAAATCCGGACGGGTATGAACGAGTTTGTATCTCGTGTGGAGCTATCTGGAACGTCCGTGAAACATCCTTTGAATCGACCAAAAGTGATTTTGACCATCTTCCACCTTCCGAGCGTTACAATGGAACCTGGACGGAAGCCCGTGGCAGCACTGTTCCGGTTTCTCTGGCGTATTTGATCAAGATCAATGATCATGCGGAAAACGGAACACTGACATCAAAGGGGGCTAAAATTCTGGTCGAAGCGACTGGAAAACTTGACGCTGTAAAAATGGCGGAAGCATTTTTACGTGGGAAGTTGAGGCCTAATAACGAGTATCCCAATTGGACGCCTGTCGAACACGAACTTACGCATTGGCTTGAGAACACATTTTCTGAGACCAATGACAACAATCGATCGCCTGCCTCTTAGTTCAATCAATCCCAATTGTCTCGATGAACTTTCTCTTTGTCGGCCACGTAGAATGAATTACTTGGACATCATGGTATCTTTAATGCGAATAAGTTAAATTGAAACATGAGAACATTTTTTTGTCTCTCTATTCTGATTTTCGCTTCGAGTGTGCCGGCACAAGAGGACACCCTTTTCCCTGAGAAAAAAAATCGTTTCTTAAAAGAGTGGTCATCCCATCGAAAAATGATGAAGACACAATTCGCCGCCGACAGCCGTTATGATGTGACCTATTACAAACTCGATTTGACGATCTCCGCGGCTACAGAGACGGTGGGCGGTTCGGTCCTTATGCGAGCGCGATGTATGCAGAACTCCGTAAGTTCAATCAATATCGACCTGATGAATTCATTTTCGGTGGATTCCGTCAGGGTTAATGGGATAGCCTGTGTGCGTCAACAGTTTTCCGATCACTACACCGTTACTCTCGATCATACGTACTCCATCGGCGAATCGATTGAATTGATTACCTATTACCATGGGCGGCCTTTTAATAGCGGGTTTGGCAGTTTTACATTTCGCTCGCATGGCGCCAATAATAAACCGTGGATCTATACGCTGAGCGAACCTTATGGTGCACGGGATTGGTGGCCGAATAAAGATCATCCGATGGACAAAGCCGACTCCGCCGATATCAATATCACGTGCGACTCGACGCTGATTGCAGCATCCAATGGAATTCTGACCCAGGTCGTCAATCGCGGAGACGGAACCAAAACGTATTTCTGGCATGAGAGCTACCCGATCAGTACGTATCTAATCTCCGTAACCATCAGCGATTTCAAAGAATTTACACATTGGTTCCGCTACTCGCCTACGGACTCGATGCCCATCGTTAATTACGTTTTGCCGGAGCATTATGCAGTTGCGGTAAATGCTCTTGATAAAACACCCGCGATGCTGAAAATCTATTCAGATTTATTTGGTCTTTACCCATTCTACAAAGAAAAATACGGTCATGCGGAATTCGGATGGGGCGGCGCGATGGAGCACCAGACGCTAACTTCGATCACGTACAGTTTTCCGGAGCTCACGGTCGCACACGAATTGGCGCATCAATGGTTTGGTGACATGATCACAATGCGGACGTGGCCTGACCTGTGGCTCAATGAAGGTTTTGCGACCTACTGCGAATCGCTGTATGGCGAAGCGCAATCCGGATCGGCCACGTATCACGCTTTAATGGCGGGCGACCTGAGTCTGGCCAAAAGTGCCGTGGGCTCACTTTATCTGCAAGATACAACCGATGCCAATGGCATGTTTAACGTCTATCTGGTTTATTCCAAAGGTTCATCCGTCTTGCACATGCTGCGTCACGTTTTAGGAGACACTGTATTTTTTAAAGCGATCAAAAATTATTCTCAGGATAGTACGCTTCGATACAATAACGCATCGACTTCAGATTTCCGACGCGTCTGCGAAAAAACATCCGGCCGCGATTTGAGTTTCTTTTTTTCAGAATGGGTTTACGGTGAGAGATTTCCGTCGTATCAATATTCATGGTCCACGGCTCCGACATCCGGCGGCTATCGCGTTCGAATACATCTTAGTCAGACGACCGGCGTTTCCAATCCAACCTTTTTTACCATGCCCATCGATTTTAAATTAGAAAATAGCGGCTGGGATACGACGCTTGTTTTTCTGAATAACGCAAAACAACAAACCTTCGATTTTGAGGTTTCGCACAAACCCACAAAAATCCTACTTGATCCGGACAATTGGATTTTAAAGAACGTTTCTTTGATTGATGACACCGATCCTTTGGAAAGCGGGTATAAATTTACGCTTCATCAGAATTACCCCAATCCCTTTAATAACTCCACGCGAATCAATTACGAAATAGACAAACAGGGGCTCGTCGACGTGACGATATACAATACGCTTGGCCAGGCGGTTCGCCGAATCGTACACGAAATAAAATCCGCCGGAGAACACTTCGTCTACTGGGATGGAAAAAGTACTAATGGAAGAAACGTAAGCAGCGGAATCTATTTTTGCCGATTAAAATCGGGATCTAATGTGCAAGTGCAGAGGATGGTGTTTTTGAAGTAGGTAATTTGACTGACGCAGATAAAAATGCCGTCACACTTAATATTGTGACGGCTTCATCTTGAAATTGAGTATAACAGAACGAAATTTACTTCACGAGAGTCATTTTCTTGCTCAGAGTGATCTTATCCGATTGTAACCTGTAAATATACACTCCACTCGGGACGCTCCGGCCGAAATTGTCTTTGGAATCCCAACTGACATTATGAATTCCTGCCGAATATGATCCATTCGCAAGTTCCTTCACTTACTGACCTTTCATATTGTAAATAGTGAGTGTGAGAACCGAGCTCTCAGGAAGATCAAACTCGATGGTTGTCGTCGGATTAAACGGATTCGGGTAATTGCTATGGAGGTCAAATTGCTTGGGAACTACCAATGACTCAATATGAGATGATGTTCCACTCGGAGTGATTTTTG
>JANNSF010000161.1:0-8175 GCA_031402315.1 bacterium
CCAAGAACGTCCATCGTTGACGGGCTCTGATAGGCAATGAGGCCGTCGCCACCGATAATGGCAATCACTTCAGAAATATTGTTGACTACAGCCTCAAATCGTTGCTGGCTGCGCCTAAGAGCTTCCGCCGATCTTTTCTGAGCGGTGATGTCACGCACTACGTATTGAATGGCATCGACCCCGGAGAACCGGATCTTTGTCAGAACTGAAGAATGGTTGTGAATCATGCCGAATTTGTCAATGAAGCGATTTTCAAGAATGTCTGAATGTACCTCCGCGCTCTCGATGAACCGGAGTATGAACTTAATAACAAACCCATGATCTTCGGGGTGAATAAAGGGATTATTTTCAGGTGGAAAATTATAATCATCGAGAGTATACCCTGTTTGTCGTTCCAGCGCGGGATTGGCGTAAAGTATCTTCCGATTGTAGTCTTCAATCAAAATGATGTCCGAAATCGATTCGATCAGCGTTTTATACGTTGCGTCATCGACAACATTATTAATGACGCTCGCTTTTTTGCGCGGTGGGCGTGTTTGTTTTACCGTCTTCTTTTTTGAGTTCACAAAAACCTTAAAAGTTAACTTGAATGCCCTGAATTAATTCACGATCGGATTTTTTGACGCCACGCGGCGGCTCGTGGTCGTATCGGAAGTTAAATGTTGAGTTAAAGCTAATAGCCTTTGTAATCGCCAAAGTCAACATAGATTGATTTAGAGCCCGATAGTCGCCACGACGCTTGATCGATGCCTGATAATATCCGATAGACACCACGGCGATTTGATCGGAGGGCTGATACCTTATAGAAGCATAGTTTGTCGAACGTATCTGACGGGTCCGTCCGGCTTGGTCTTTTAACAATTCGTCTTCCCACATTCCGCCGACCCCCACTGCAAAAATCAGTCGTGCGCGCCGCGCCATCGTATCGGTTTGAAAAATCTCATAACGCAAGCCTCCCCCTTCCAGAGTGCGATCCTTGAGGCGCAAAAAGTCGTTGAACTCCTTCTGCACAAAAGCTTCAAGAATAAATTCCTCGGTCAAGTTGCGCGCCGTTCGTATATGAACGAATCCTTTTTTTGAAAATAACTTCCCATTAGACTCGCCGCGCTGGTAGTTAACCGTGCCAAAGGAATAATAATTTTTGGTCAGCCAATCCAGCCGGTAGTTACCCGAAATGCTGGATGCTTCTGAATTTCCGCCCAAGAGAGTCGCTGTCAGACCGGCGGAATTATGAAATCCTCTTTGAGCGTTATACTTTCTCATCGCTTCCGTATTGACCTGAGCCGACAAGGATGTATGGATGCACCATAACAATATTATCCCTATTCTCATGTTGGCGTAATGGTAATGTTAAAAAAAATGGTCGGTTTGTTTGCCTCATGCGCTAAAAAATATAGTTCAATTTATTTCCTTATTGCAATGTTATTTTATTCAATTGATTTGTTTGTCGATTTCCTCGTAAGTTCGGTCGTTTCGAAAAACTCAAAAAGGAGAATCCGATTATGCTCATGCAAGGGAAACAAGGTCTAATTTGCGGCGTTGCCAATAAACGGAGCATTGCTCATGCCATCGCCAAGAGTCTTCATCGTGAAGGCGCGAAACTTGCGTTTACGTATCAAGGGGATCGTCTTAAGAAAAATGTGGAGGAAATTGCCGGAGAGTTGGGCAGCCAATTGCTTTATAACTGCGATGTAACCAAGGATGAGGATATTAAGGAACTTTTTGAAAATTTGGCGAAAGATATGCCGCACATTGATTTCCTTGTTCATGCAATTGCCTTTGCGAACAAAGCGGATCTAGAAAAGGACTTTCATACTACCTCGCGCGACGGATTCAAACTGGCGCATGACATTAGTGCGTATTCGCTGATCGGCATGGCGCGTGAAGCGATGCCTCTCATGAAAGCCAACGGTGGCGCCATTGTGGCGCTCACGTATTACGGTTCTGAAAAAGTGATCCCCGGATATAACGTGATGGGTGTCGCCAAGGCTTCGCTGGAAGCCAGTGTGCGCTATCTGGCGGCGGATCTTGGTCAGCACAATGTTCGTGTCAACGCCGTTTCAGCGGGCCCGATCAATACGCTTGCCGCGCGCGGCATTTCCGGATTTACAAAAATTCTCGACATCACCCCTCAAAAAGCACCGCTACGCCGAAATGTCGACGTCGACGAAGTAGGCGACGCTTCTTTGTTTTTATGCAGTTCTCTTGCGCGTGGTATAACCGGCGAAATCATGTATGTGGATTGCGGCTACAATATAACAGGGATGTGATGTCCCGAATGAACGCACGCGCCTTAAGATTCGACCAGGGTTTGTTGTAGAGTTGGAAAATGAAATAATAACGGTATTTCTGTTTTTTTTCGCCGCGATGATATACGCCAGCGTGGGCCATGCCGGCGCTTCCGCGTATCTGGCTGTCATGGCATTTATGAATTTTGCACCGGATGTGATGCGTCCGACGGCGCTGACGCTTAATATTCTGGTTTCACTGGTTGCGTTTGTAAATTATTACAGAAAGTCTTTTTTTGATTTCGAACGGTTTTGGCCGTTGGCTATAACCTCCATTCCCATGGCTTTTGTGGGTGGAACAATTTTGATTCGCCCCGCCGTGTATAATATTTTGATTGGATTGGCGCTCGTGAGTGCGTCCGTCCGACTGCTGATAAAGCCAAAAGAAAATAGCTCTTTTGAGCCTGTCGGACGAGTAACCCTCATGGGGATTGGCGCCGCGATTGGACTATTGTCCGGCTTGACCGGCATAGGAGGCGGAATTTTTTTGACTCCTATATTTGTCTTCTTTAACTGGGCCCCGATCAAGTTGATTGCCGGCATCTCATCCGCTTTTATTTTGGTCAATTCCATAGCGGGATTGGCCGGAAATTATAACGGACTGCAATTCATTTCGCCCCATTGGATTTATTACGCTGCGGTTGTACTCGTAGGTGGGGCCCTCGGCTCCCTCTACGGCGCCAACTATGCGAGAAACCTGGTCCTGAGAAGGATTTTATTTTTTATACTGCTGACGGCAGGCGTTAAAATGCTCTTAACCTAACCGACTGACTATCATGAAAAAATATTTTCTGAACAGCACTTTCCAATTGAGAAGCGGATGGAGAATTTCGCTTTTCTGGATTCTTTTTCTTCTACTTGGATTACCGCTCATTCTGATGTTTTCCAAGGTCTCTAAGCTACTCGGTTTCTCCACGACGCTTGATCAAGCCCTGCAGACCTTTGCGATGCTCATGGCTTCATGTATTGTTTCTTTTTTCATCCTAAGACGCGTTGACAAGAGAAAATTCGGAACAATGGGATTGCATGTGCATGCCCATGCCCTTTCTGAATTGGCGCACGGCATTCTCCTCGGATTTGTTATTTTGACGCTCTCCGTTTTGATTCCGTTTGCATTGGGGCACTTCGAATTGAGTCTTGCCGAGCTTGATTTCACGTATCTAATCACGGGGCTGTCTCTCAATGTTTTACTTTTTATCATTGTCGGATTCAACGAGGAGGTCTTGTTCCGCGGATATACATTTCAGACCCTAATGGAGGGAATTGGAGAGGTTCCGGCAACCGTCCTTTTTTCGGTTCTTTTTGGCTGTGCTCACCTACTCAATCCCAATACATCAGCCCTCGGCATAACAAATATTATTCTTGCGGGAATTTTGTTATCCATCGCTTATCTAAAAACAAAATCCTTATGGCTTCCGATTGGCATTCACTTTGGATGGAATTTTACGCAAGGCTACATCTGGGGAATGCGCGTCAGCGGCACGACTGTCGAGATGCCCCTGTTCAACGGAAAGCCGGTTGAAGGCTCTGAATGGATGACGGGTGGAAGTTTCGGACCTGAAGGCGGAGCACTGTGCACAATTGTCTGTCTACTGGCATCCGTCTATGTTTGGAAATTCTTCAAACCAACGGATGAAATGAATAGAATTACAGCCGATGGAAAATCCGTGATGCCCTTCACGCCGACGGAGATAGTATCCGCCAACGATTAAGTCCGGTTGATCCGCTAAGCGAGACCGGCAACAATTTTGTCAAAATTTTCGACTGCATGCTTCATACGTCGAAGAACCACGTCCTTACCTAGAACTTCAAGCAGGTCAAAAACACCCGGACCTAGTGTCATGCCACTGACGGCAAGACGGGTCGGGTGAATCAGTTCGCTGGCCTTAATCTGAATCTCCTCCGCATAAAACCGAAAGATCGTTTCAATTTCCGTGTGATCAAAATTCTTTGTCTTTTCGAGACGAATTGCCAATTGCGTCAGATACTCTTTAGCCGGCGGTGCCCAGCGCTTTTTGACGCCTTCCGGATCGAACGTTTCCGGATCCTTAAAAAAATAAACGGAAAAGGTAACGAGTTCATGGATGAAATTTATTCGCTCCTTCATCAGTCCGAGGCATTTCAAAATGTATTCCTTGGGAAATTTGGAGTAGCCCGCTTTTTCGAGATCGTCTTTTAAAATATCAAATATCTGATCGTTGGGCATTTTTCGAATATACATCGTATTCATCCAATTCAGTTTCTCAAGATTGAACACAGCGCCCGCTTTATGAATACGTTCGATTGAGAATTCTTTTATCAATTCGTCCATCGAAAAAATTTCCCGATCATCACCGGGATTCCACCCTAGCAAGGAAATAAAATTGACCAAGGCATCCGGCAAATAGCCTTTGGGTGGATACGCTCTGGCTTCGGTATCACCCTGGCGTTTACTCATCTTGCTCCGGTCCGAATTCAAAAGAAGTGGCAAATGGGCAAACTCCGGAATTTTCCATCCAAAGAATTGATAAAGTAAAACATGTTTGGGAGTGCTGGACAGCCACTCTTCTCCTCGAATGACATGGGTTATTTCCATAAGATGGTCGTCCACGACATTCGCCAAATGATAGGTCGGAAATCCATCTGACTTCATTAATACCTGATCGTCTATGTTGGAGGTATTAAATTCTACATCGTCGCGAATCAAATCCTTAAAACGTACGATCGTATCGTCGGGTAATTTCATCCGAAGCACATAAGGAACCTTTTCCTCTAAATTCTTGTGAATTTCTTCGGGCGAGAGGCGCAGACATTGGCGATCATATTTTGGCGGCAATTTTGATTTTTCCTGAAATTTGCGCATCTGATCCAGCCGCTCCGAAGTGCAAAAACAACGGTATACCTTACCTTCTCGGAGTAATTGTTCAGCGTGTTTTTTGTAAATTTCGAGACGCTGCGATTGATAATAAGGCCCAAAATTGCCGCCTTTATTGGGTCCCTCATCGATTTGAATTCCGGCCCACTCCAGCATGTTGATAAAATCTTCCACGGCACCATCCACCAGTCGTGTACGATCGGTATCTTCAACACGTAATATGAATTGACCACCGTGATGACGCGCAAAAAGATAATTATATAGAGCGGTCCTCAATCCACCGATGTGTAAAAACCCAGTTGGGCTTGGAGCATAACGAACACGAACTGACATTTTTCTTAACCTTTTCTTGGGCTTCGATGGGGCAAACCCGCATCCTATTTAATATACTTTGTGTGAATTTTTTCCAGTATTTTTTGTGCGACAACTGTCTTTGACAGGCGCGGCAAAGACTCTTCAGAATTTGCATCGATAAGTGTTACGCGATTGGTGTCCGTATTGAATCCCGCACCTTCTTCCAGCGCATTATTGACGACGATCAAGTCGAGATTTTTGTCGGTCAATTTCTTCTTGGCAAATTTCGTATCGTCTTGAGTTTCCAATGCAAACCCTACGACCAATTGATTTTTTTTGACCTTAGATACCGCTTGTAGAATGTCTTTCGTTTTCATCAGGGCGAGTTGAAATTCGTCAGATTTTTTTATTTTGTTTTCTGCAATCGAGGCGGGTTTAAAATCCGCGACGGCCGCTGTCATAATCAAAATGTCCGTCGACACAAATTCCGCTAAGACGGCCTTCGCCATTTCATCGGAGGACTGAACCGCAATTCTCCGCACCCCGACCGGTGGCTTGACGGTTGTAGAACCGTGAATCAGTGTAACATCAGCACCCCATAGGACCGCCTCATGAGCAATCGCAAACCCCATTTTTCCGGACGAAAAATTGGTCAAAAAGCGAACGGGATCAAGCAATTCACGCGTGGGACCTGCTGTGACGAGTATTTTTTTTCCTTTGAAGTCGCTCTTACCAAACACAATTTTGTCCACGGCCAATTCAACATGATCAAACTCCGTGAGTCGTCCGACGCTTTCATAACCCTCCGCCAAAAATCCTTCATCCGGCGGAAGAATTTCATATCCGCGCATTCTTAAATTTGTGATATTTTTCTGCGTAGCCTCGTTGAGGTACATCTGGTCATTCATGGCCGTCGCAAAAACCACGGGTTTTGGAGATGCCGAGAGAACCGTTGACAAAACCTCATCCGCGATGCCTCCGGCTATTTTTGCAAGAATGTTAGAGCCGGCCGGAACTACGACCGTCACGTCCGGCCATTGACCCAGTGCCACGTGATGCGTCGCCAGCATTTCAGGAAAATTCGTATTGGGAAAGACGTCGGTCGTTACGCGGTTTTTCGAAAGCGTTTCCAGAGTGAGCGGCGTTACAAATTCGGTTGCGTTGTGGGTCATGATGACTTTGACTTCGGCACCCTGCTTGACGAAGTAGCGCACCATTTCACAAACTTTGTACGCGGCGATACCCCCTGTCATGCCGATCAGTATTTTTTTATTGTGGTATTTCATAACGCATTATATGAACAAAGCACGATGGGATGACAAACAATAAATTCCAAACCGTACTGCCAAGACAGTCCGGTTTGGAATTCCAAAAAAACCAAACGCCGGAAAAGAGATAACTATTTTTCTTCTTTGTCGAGATACTCGTGCTTGATTCCGTTGGCGAGCAGCTCTTCGAGTGCGGTGACAACCGGCTTAGGCAGTTTTTCCATGTCCAAAATGTCTTCACGATTGATTTGCAATTCGTCTCCGTCCATTTCTTCATTATCCATCAAGGTACGAACGTGGATCATCTGTTCTTCATTAATCTGACGCGCCCGACGTGCGGCAATAAGAACCGCCTCGAAAACGTTTTCTACGTTGGCTTCAATTTTTTCAAATGGAAATGCTTTGACCGGCATAGGACTCCTTTTATCAAAATGTCTAAAAAACAACAACGTCTTGTGCCTCAAAGAGGCTTATTCACAAGGGAGCGATTATAATGGAAACACGGGATAAACGCAATATCTTTTTGCAAGATTCTCTTGAATTCATGGACGATATTTGATACCATCCCGCCGTCAAATTGAAGTTTAGGAGTATCGTCGCATGTGTGGAATAATAGGTTACGTGGGCAAGCGGAGCGCATTGCCTATCATCATGAATGGTCTCAAGCGTATGGAGTATCGCGGCTACGACTCGGCCGGCATTGCGGTCATTGAGGATGGCGCTTTACAAGTCCGAAAACAGGCCGGAAAACTCGGAGAGTTGGAGGCGGATCTAAAGGGTGTTCATTTTAATAGTACGATTGGCATGGGTCACACGCGTTGGGCTACCCACGGCGTTCCCAATCAGACCAATGCGCACCCCCACTATACTGAAACTCAGAGTCTGGCGGTAATTCACAATGGCATTATTGAGAATTACGCGGCTTTGAAAATCGAACTCCAGTCCAAAGGACATGTTTTTCATACCGACACAGATACTGAAACGGTCATTCATCTGGTTGAGGAATTCTACAAGAACGGAATGAATTTTGAGACGGCCGTTCGTGAGGCCATTTATTGCATCGAAGGGGCTTATGGATTTGTTTTTCTGTCCAAAAAAGATCCGGATACGATCATCGTAGCGCGCCACGGAAGTCCACTGGTCTTGGGCTACGGAGATGAGGAATATTTTGTCGCGTCCGACGCCTCGGCAATTGTCGCCCACACCCGACAAGTCGTGTATCTGGAGGATCATGAAATGGCTATTTTGACCCGGAATGGCATCGAAGTCAAAACGATGGATAATCAAGTTCTGGAAAAGAAAGTCGAACAAATTACCTACGATGTGGGGCAGATTGAAAAGGGTGGCTACGAGCACTTCATGCTTAAAGAAATATTTGAGCAGCCGAATACGATTCGAGACGCGATGCGGGGCCGCCTCATCGCTGAGGAAGGCATGGCAAGGCTTGGCGGCATATCCCGGCATATGGAAG
>JANNSF010000162.1:0-6548 GCA_031402315.1 bacterium
CCATCCAACCCAAGTGGGCATTGATAAAAGTTGTTTTGGAATGCTTCCGAAACAGATGATGCTGTTCGGTGATCAATTCTTCCCATGTTTCATTTTTTGCCGGATCACGATAGCGTCCGGGAATTTCCTGCAATTCGTACCAACGTTCATTTTTTTTGTCGTTGGGCTGCCAGAATTGAAATGGATCCGCGGTATGAATCAGAACCGGAATTTTCAGTTCGGCGCATTTTTTCCAGATCGGGTCGAGTCGCTCGTCATCCACATGCACGCGTTTCTTTTGATCATCGACAATGTCCATGCCAAGCGACTTGTATATTTTCAGTCCATTGGCTCCAGCCTTGACATCTTCTTCGAGCTCCTTGACGGCTTTTTCAGTCCATCCTTTTGTGCCAATACCGGCAAAATCAATATTCGTAAACATGATCATACGGCCATTGATATTAGATTTTATGTTCTCAAGGCCTTTTTTCAGGTTGTCCTGATCGCCCATTTTGAATTCGAATGAAGAATCGGCTTTCATAACACGATTAAACCCGCGTCCGGAAAGATTGACCATCACCGCCATATTGAGAGAATCCATTTGAAGCGCCAGAAGTTTTAAATCTTTTTTTGGCATGTCCCACTGATGGTTATGGACATCAATAAACGGAAACTTGGAGCGAAAAACTTCATGCCCGGGGACGACCAGCGTCGAAGGAGGGTTGTAGTCTTCGATGGGTGATTTCTGCGCAACGAGCGAAAAAGAAAGCACAAGAAAGAGAGTCCATTTCATAGAAAATCCTTTTCCATAATAAAGTATCTATAATTCGACAATCTGATGTTCGTGGGAATCAAAATCAATCTGTGATAAAAGTATTTCGAAGAATGGCAAACCGTACTTATTGAGATAGTAAATCACGTTGATTTCTCGCTCCTGGAAATTATCAAACGGATACAGGTGATTTGCCGCTTTCAATAACTGAGCGTTGGCAAGTTGCGCGTTTCGTTTTTCGGCTTCGGTCGCTTTGGTCTGGAGTGTTTTCAAAGCCTGTTCAATCTTGCCCCATGCTGTCTCGGAGGCACCTTGCAGTGAATTATCAATTTTTCCAAGTCGTGAACTCAGGATTTGGAATTCGCCGAGAGCTTTTTCTGAAAAACCCTTAAAGTCTTTTTCTGAAGATTCAATCGGCGAAACGTTTTGTAAAAGGGAATCCGTATTTTGCAAAAAGCATTCGACAGGGAGGCCATATTTTTCAGGAATCTTGCCTATTTTCTTTTCAAGCAACGTGACAAAAGGACGGGCCACGATATTGGGCATGGGAATTTTGAAAAAATCATACACTGGCATGAACTGAGCAAAATATGCAATTTCTCCCGGTCCCCCAACGTACGCGAATGTAGGCAGAAGAAAGTCCTGCACAATGGGCCGAAGGATTACGTTTGGAATAAACCGTTCGGGTGAGGCATCGAGTATGGAAAGAATTTCGCTTTGATGTACACGCCAATCCTCCGACGAAATCCGAATCTTATCCACCGACTTGGAGTTCCACGACATTTTCTTTGGATCAAGGTCTTTGAGAAAGAGCCACGTGGGATCGGTTTCCACCTGGGCATGGTAGCCGGCCGATTTGAGTTTCTCGGTTTGTTCTGAAAATCCCTTATGGAGTTCTTCGGAATGTTCTAACGCCGATTTGAACACCGGCAGAGCCAGTTTCTTAAACTCGTGATCGGAAGGATCCATCAAAATAAGGCCAAAAGGGGACAGCCACCGGGCCAGGAGTTTGCCAAACGCCATGGAAATAGGCTCATGTGTGCAGTAGCATGAGCGAAGCGCTTCAAAAATTTCGTCAAAAAAATCTGTTTTCTGCAGAGTGGACTGCAGCTCCTCCAGTACGCGTGCAATATCATCGGATAAACTAAGGTGACGAATCGGTGTTTTCGAAGGGTTGGTGAACGATTGCTCGTACGCTATTTTTTTTAGTTCATTTTCAATTGAGAAGACCGTGAACGAACGTATTTCTTCGAAATCATGATCTTCATTTTCAAGCCAAAAAATCGGAACAAAGTCGAATTCCGGAAATAAAGTCTTGTAGCGTTCCGAAAGGCGGATGGTCGCGAGCGCTTTGTAAATCGTATAGAGCGGGCCGGAAAAAATTCCCATTTGCTGTCCCGTAACAATTGCAAGCGTACGAGGATTTTTAAGATTTTCAATATTTGCGAGCGCAGGGGCATTAGCCCCGAGCATCTTATTTTGCTTCGTAAGGATAGAAACCAATTTTTCACGGTGAGCAATTTTTATCTCATGCGGCAATCGCCTAGGGTAGAAATTTTCCAGCTGCTTTTCTTTAGATAAAAAATCCAAAAATAACCGCGTAGTCTTGGGAAGACCGGTAAAAGAAATGGTTTTAGGCATGAAACTAAACTATTTAGAGGGTTACTTAATTTCTCTCGAAGAGACGCGATTTCTTCCTTTGGACTTGGCGTTGTAGAGCTGTTCGTCGGCGCGTTGAATCAGATCTTCCGGCGACTGCGATTCGTCAGGAAACGTCGCGACACCGACGCTCACCGTAAGCTTGCCAAGCGGCTGGGAATTTCCATTGAGAAATTTTTCTTCCTCGACCGTCGCTCGGATTTTTTCCGCGAGTTTGAGGGCGGCAATATTGGGCGTTTCCGGCAGAATAATAATAAATTCCTCTCCGCCGTAACGTGCTACAATATCGCTCGTACGCGTCGTATTCCTGAAAATTTCTGCAAGCCGGCGAAGAACTTCATCTCCGGCCGGATGGCCATTCAAATCGTTGTAATGCTTGAAATGATCCACGTCAATCATAATCAAGGACACCTTATACCAGTGACGTTTTGCGCGTTTTAATTCACGCTCGAGTTGATGGTGAAAATAACGGTAGTTATATACTTCCGTGAGGCCGTCGGTGATTGCCTGTTTCTCCGCAACCATAAATGCGTCATGAACATCATCGTAGAGCTGTATATTCTCGAGCCGCATACCGATCGACGTAGAAAAGGAATTCATCAGATTTCGGAAGGGCTCATTCATGCGGCCCTCCGGGACGCCAATCGCCAAGATCGCCTTTAGATTATAGAGGCAGCAGTTGAAATAAAAATCACTGACATTTTTCAGCCGTGCGGGATAATCTAGATCGTGGGGATCCAGAAGATGGATCTCTTTTTTCCACCACTGAGTATCTTTATTGTTGAACGCGGAGCAGTCCGAGTTTTGGCATGCAAACAGGTCGTCCTGCTTTTTTCCCATGATCGGAAGAAAATAAACGGCGGGAGCGTGAAACGCATCGGAAAGGGAAGCCAGATCGCGTGCCAAAACATCATCGACCTGGCGTGCGGCATTGAGCCATGCGGAATCAATGTAAAACGGTTCCTGATGATACACGAGGTCGTAGAAAGGAGGCTTTGTAAAATTGAGTTTATCGGAATCGGCGCGGACATCAAACTGATGGTGCCAAAACGCATCCAGCGTCAGGCCTTGTTCATTAACCAAATAAATCGAGACGGAAGGCAATTGCAAACGATCGCAGATCATCTGAGGAAGCAGACGGTAGAGCTCTTCGCGCTGATGAATACCCAAAATAACATTGACCATTTCGTTGGTTTGAAGCAGGTCGGTATTGTGTTGCCGCGTTTCATCGACGACCCGGTCGAGCTTTTTATTGGATTTTTCCAGTTCCGTATTGGTGTGGGAGAGTTCGTTGACTTTGTCCGTGAGTCGCTGAACTAAACGTTGGGAGAGTTTTTTGAGTTCGAGGTTTTCTTCTTTAGGCTCGATGGGCGTTTCTTCCGGCTCATGGCCCTCCAGAAAACTATTCATATACTTGACAAAAGGCGCGTATTCGATCGGCTTGGTGATATAGCCGCTGCAGCCTGCAATAGTTGCAATCTGCTCATCCCCCGCGTTGTGCGTACCCGTGATGGCAATAATCGGCGTATGCTTGAGCGTCTCAGAATTACGCATCTTCATTGTCATTTCGAAGCCGTCAAGACCGGGCAGCATGACGTCCATCAAGATGAGATCCGGCCGCTCCGCGTAGGCTTTAGAGAGTCCAAGTTCACTCGTATTGGCTGTAACGACCTCGTGTCCCATTTTTTGTATAATTTTGGACACAAAAATAGTTGAAACCGGATCGTCCTCGATATATAAAATTTTTTTCATCGGTTAAATCAGAGAGGACGTAAGGATGTAAAAAGTTGGATCATGCTTCTTTCGTATCGACGCTTATTTTGATTAAATGTTTCGGAATTAAAGTCGGAAAAAATGCGACAATCTCTTGCGGTTTCGGGCGACCTCCGGCAAATCCGGTCACACCGGGAGGACCGCTGGTAACCAAAGGTGCAATCTCTTTCCCAAAGCGATCAACTTTTTTCGAGTCTTTATCTTTCACGCCAAGCCGCAATACAACTTCATTGATAGGATTTGGAAGCGGGACAATACCATCGTGGCACGTATTCACACCCAGATACTCCGTCAACGATTCGTCGTACTTGAATCCGGCCCGTTCTAACCTCTTCCAAAAAATATCACTGCAAAGCTTGGCCTTTTCATAGGCGTCGGGTCCGCTTATCGTCAATTGCCCCGTGGCTTTGTATCCTTTGAGATAACTGGCACTGACTTTAAAAAATTCCGTTGAAGGTTTGCCGCACACACTGTGAATTTTTACCCGATTCGTCCCGGCCTGCTCGACCCGGATCGATGTGAAGTCTGCAATCACATCCGGCGTTATATAATTATGAGGATCACCCATTTCATAGAGCAACTGTTCAGAGATGGTATCGGCGGAAATAAGGCCGCCTGTCTTATCGTGTTTGGTGATATAGAAGGTGCCATCCGGATAGGCTTCTACAATGGGGTAGCCCACATTCCACAGGTCCGGCACATCGCGCCATTTTGTAAAATTACCTCCCGTGCATTGCGCTCCGCATTCAATGATATGACCGGCAATAGTTCCCGCGGCCAGTTTATTCCAGTCATCCCATTTCCAGCCGAATTCGTATATCATCGGAGCCATCGCAAGGCCGGTATCCGTCGTTCGACCCGCAATAACAATCTGGGCGCCTTGCTCGAGTGCTTCGACCAGTGGCTTTGAACTCATGTAGACATTCGCGCTGAGGGCTTCATGCCCGGAGCGAATCAGATCGTAAAGACTTTCCCCGGTGTCCATACTCTTCATGGAGACACCGTCTTTTTCCATACTTTGAATTTGCGACAGAATATTGTCACCGGTCACCACGGCAATCTTTAGGCCTTTGACACCGAGTTTTTGGGCGACCTTAAAAACGGCCGCGCGACAAGCTTCAGGATTGACTCCACCGGCGTTGGCGATAACCTTGATTTTCTTTTCCATCAGGACGGGCAAGATACGCTCGATCAGCGTCACAAAATCCGTTGCGTAGCCCAGTTCGGGCTTTTTGATTTTTTGACGCTGCATTATGGACATCGTCACTTCGGCAAGATAGTCGAGCGTAAGATAGTCGAGCGGTCCGCCATGGACCAATTCGACCGGTGCGTCAATACTATCACCCCAAAAACCTTGCCCATTGGCAATTAGAATTTTTTCTTTCATGACCACAATTCAGTTATTGACTAGATTTTTGATGCACGGTCACATCGGTTTCTTTTTCATAATACTCGGCGGTTTTTTTTGAACTATTGATCGAACCGAGCGATTCAAAAACTTTCGAAATATCCTCGCAGGACTCGCCGAGCACGCCACGAATGGTATATTCAAACGTACCATCTTTTTTGATTGTAAATTCTATTTCTTCGGATATCATAGTCTATCCGTTCCATTTCCTGAAAACAAGTCGAATCGTCTGATCTTGCTGATTCTGTTCTTTGATAATTTGATAACCGGCTTTTTTAGCTTCGGCGGTGATCTTCGTGTAGGCATACTTTTGTGTCAATTGCTCCAGAAAGCTTTTATTGCGCTCGAGAACGGTGTCGTCCCCGGCCCATTCGTAAACATCGTCGGTGTTTTTTATGAAGCCGACGATTCCAAAAGCTGTCTTTACCGCAATGTCCACATCGTAGTGCACGTTGAGCAGGGTACGAATACGCTTATGTGGAAGAATTTCACACTTCATCGCAGCAAGGCTCTGATGAAGTAAGTTAACATCGGTGATGCTGGTTTTAATCGAGACGAATTTGGACATAACAGTCTTTCTCTAATATAAGGCACACAATAATCAGGCATCTAAATTACTAAAAAAGGAGTCGATTGCAAATAAGACTTTCCCAAATGGTGGAACGACCTCATCAAGACCCGGTTACAAAATTTTTTATTATTTCCTTTCCAAATTCGGTCAGAATCGATTCAGGATGAAATTGTACACCCTCGAGTTTGGTTCCGGAAACACGCAGCCCCATGATTTCACCGTCTTCTGTCCGGGCGCTGATTTCGATAGGCGCGACAGTATGATCCACAATAAGGGAATGGTAGCGCACGACAGTTATCGGGTTTGGGAGATTTTTAAAGACACCCTTTTGATCATGATAGATCTTTGAACACTTTCCGTGTCTAGGCTTGGCGGATCGAACAACA
>JANNSF010000163.1:0-11195 GCA_031402315.1 bacterium
CCCGAACCACAAGTTCGGGGTTTTTTATTTCCTTTTCTGCCGTTATAACTTCAAGCCTCTTGTTTATTCGATGAATTGTTTATTATCTTAAACACAGCATCCTAATTTGAGTTCGCATGACGCCATTATTACCTCGTGAAATTCTTCTCAGCGACGAAGTGGCCGCCAAAGAAAAGCAAGAGCGAGAATACCGTATTCGCGCGAAATTAGAGCCTTTGGGGCGTGTTTTCTCAATTGCTTTGATTGCCCTTTTGGCTTTTATCTACCACGCCATGGGATATACCCCATTTGATCTGAGTACATTAGTATTTTTTGCCAGCGGCGCACTTTTACTTCACGGAGGAGCCTCCTGGTGGCTTCTCTTTCGTTTCCTGAAAAAACAGCCGTGGCTTTATAACGCCGTCACGTATCTGGATTTCGTTTTTATGACGATGGGCATTTATTTTACGGGAGGGGAATCCAGTCAGATATTTTTTATTTATGTGATTCGTACCGGCGTTGAAATTGTAGCCAATCGACGCACGGTTTTACCGTATGCCTTGATCACGCCCTTGTTTTACATCATGATGCTGGCCTATATCTATTACGTGGACGGCCGTGTGATCAATGTGAAAATTGAAGCGATTAAAATGATCTCCGTATTTGGCGGCGGAGCCTATTTTTTATTAATCGCCCGGTACATGCGAAGCATCCGAGAAAAAATGACGACGTTTTTACGCGCGGCCAAAAGCGCCTATCGCCTGTCGGAACAGCGCGCCTCAGAGGTCGAGCATATTAATACCATCGTGAAGGCGATGAATGCAGAACTAGACTTCACACGCGTTTTGGAAGTGATCCTTAAAGAAACGCAGTCCATGATGGGCGCGAAAGCGGTTTGTGTGATGGCGTTTGATCATGAGAGTGAAAAATTTCACATAAAGGCCCAAAGCGGATGGACCGGAAGTTCGAACCCTCTGACCCTCGAAGAATTTAAAAAAGCGTATGTTGAATCGGCGCGAGCCGTGCATGCAGATATTTTTTTGCTCGAAAAGCCGGGAACGTTTGATGCCATATTGCAGATTCCGCTCGACAAAAAGATTCAAGGCTATTTTGTTTTTGAAGATTGCTCGGAAAAAGACAGCGTTGAATTGCTCAACGATCTGGAGGAGCATATCCGCTCGGTTTTTATCAAAACAAAACTTCTCGAAGATCTCAAACTTCTGAATGAGAAAAAAAACGAATTTCTGACGATGGCGGCACACGATCTGCGTAACCCTCTCTCGGCTATCGGAGGATTTCTGGAATTTCAGATTTTCCAGATGCAGCGGCAAAAATTTGACATTGCCAAAGGCAAAGAGGATCTCGAAAGGGTTCTAGGGATCATTCATAAAATGACCCATTTGATCAACGATCTCTTGGACGTTTCCGTGATTGAAGCCGGAAAAATTCATCTGGATCTGCATGAAGTTCGCGTGAATGAGATTTTAGAAGAATCGGAGACTCTGCATCGTCGTAATGCCGAACAGAAAAACATCCGGCTTACTATCGAAAAAAATGAAGATCCTCCCTACGTATTAGCGGATCGCCTGCGGATTGAAGAGGTCGTCGATAATCTCCTCAGTAATGCGATTAAATACACCTTCGCGGGTGGTGAAATTCGTGTGTATTGCCGAGTACATCTGTCGGAAGTTTTTACGCACATTGAGGACAGCGGTCAAGGTATGTCGGAAGACGACTTACAAAAAGCATTTGTCTCTTTTGGTAAACTCAGCGCCCAGCCAACCGGCGGCGAATCCAGTACCGGCCTCGGTCTTGCGATCGTAAAAAAAATTGTCGAGCTCCACGGTGGCAAGGTTTGGGTAAAAAGCGAAAAAGGTAAGGGCTCCGTTTTCAGCTTTTCTCTTCCCATGGCGCAGCACGATAAGAAGTAAATCATATTTGTTTCAATCAATCCGCTGATATCGATTCCAAATTATTTATTAGGACTACTTTCTCTTTCCTTTCGACGCCAATTTTTTCTTCACGACCTTTTTCTTAGTCGGCTTGGCTTTAGCCTTCGATTTCATCTTCGGTAACTCTCTCAAAGCCGCGCGTACCAAAGATCCATCGCCGTGTTTGACTTTAACCGGCATACATAGAAATTCGTATTCTCCGGGCTTGATCGCGGATAGATTCAATCCCTCGACGACGACGACATGTCCGCCAAGTAGTTTTTTGTGAACGGGATGCTCGAATTCTGCATGAAAGCTCTCGACCGAAAGATAGTCGACGCCGACTAACTCGATTCTTTTTGACAGCAAATAATCCGCGCCGGTGATTCCAACCGCAACGAAGTCTTTGTCAAATTCCATATTCCCATTCGCCCAGTGTTTGGAATTTTTTGTTTTGAAAAGCACACGGCGGTAGCTTTTGAAATTGAGTTTTTTCAAATCTTCCGCCTCAATGGTAATGCCATTGGCGGGATTAACTTCTACCACGATAACCGGACCGATAAAGCGGTCGAGCGGCACTTCGTCAATACCTTTTCCTTCATCAATAAAATGGAAAGGCGCATCGCAATGCGTTCCTGTATGCGCGCCGATCTCCCAGCGCGAGACATTGCACGCATCGCCTTTTTTCATTTGAATGGGCAGTTGAATGTTGACTTTCGGATCGCCCGGCCACGTGACGATGTCATTTGAAATCGTAAGCGTGATGTCATGAATTTTCATACGTCCTCCTGATTGTGTGTTTCTAAAGATGTTTAGTGGTTTTTTTACAGATTGTATTCATCCATCACTCGAAGTATCTCCGCCACGCTCCACGCCTGAGCGCAGGCGCCTTTTGCTACATGGGGAGATTCGGCGTTAAAAACTTCCGAGTACTGACCAATACATGCCACGCTGAGATGACGGGCTGCTTCCTTGACGATTTTTACCGCTTCGGGCTTGGCTTTAGCGCCATGAACATAGAACATCGCATCGATAAAGGGCCCGATAAGCCATCCCCAAACCGTTCCCTGATGATAGGCGCTGTCGCGCGACCTTGGATCGCCGGTGAAAATGGGGCGATAATTAGAATCGTCCGGCGACAGACTTCTAAGTCCAACCGGTGTGAAGAGTTTCTCAGTAACCTGATTAAGAATTTTTTTTCCAAGAATTTTATCGACTATCGGAAAAGGCAAGCTCAAAGCAAAGACCTGATTCGGCCTCGTTGGGGAGTCTTTATGATCACCATGCAAACAGTCGTACAATCCTTTTTCCGATGGAAATAGTTCATTAAATCGCTTTGCCACACGCGCCGATTTTTCGGCGTATTTCGTTGCGGATCTTGTATCGTTCTTTTTTGTGCAAATGGCTTCCAGAATCTTAAGCGCATTATACCAAAGCGCATTGATCTCGACGCATTTGCCTTCGCGCGGCGTCACCACCCAATCGCCTATTTTCGCATCCATCCATGTCAGTTGTATGCCTTTTTCCCCGGCGTATAGCAGACCGTCGGCGTCAACCTTTATTCCATATCGCGTGCCGCGTTCATGCCAGACAATAATGTCTTCAAGAATCGGCAAAAGCCTCTTGACCAATTCAAAATCAGCTGAACGTTGCCAATACTTATAGATCGCAACAAAGTACCACAGCGTGGCGTCTACCGTATTGTAGTCCGGCGTTTCATCGCCTTCCGGAAATCGATTGGGCAACATGCCCCGGCTCACATGTTCCGAAAAAGAAAGTAGAATTTTTTTCGCATCATCAAAACGCCCCGTCGCAAGCGTCAGACCCGGGAGTGCAATCATCGTATCGCGGCCCCAGTCTGTGAACCACGGATAGCCTGCAATCACGGTGCGGAGATCACCACCGCGCTTGACTATAAATTGATCCGCCGCTAGCGTGAGTTGCTGAAAAGCCTCGGATGATTTTGGATTTACTAATTTCTTCCGCCGCACCAACTCATTTTTGACCAATTGAGAGCCATCTTGCCTACTTAGATTATCCGTAGAAATAATAACGCTTAGCGGCTTTCCGAATTCCAATTTCACGCTAAAAATGCCCGGTGTAAATAAATCCTCTTGAAATTCCAGGCCGCGTTCTTTTTCAATGGCGTATTCAAAATTGTAGAACCAATCCGGTTGAGCCGTAAACTGCGAACCCAAAACCTGAAAGTAAACGACCGGTAGCGACGGCCGAGGCTGTATTTCGAAAATTCCATTCTCAAACCTTCCGTCCATACGGATAGAATTATCTTTTCGATTGATATGGTGATAGTCCCGCGCGGCAAGGAATGGACGCAGTTCCATATCCACTGCATTTTTCGATAGCAATTCATACGTCACCACAACGGTATTTTGAAAATAAATTGCCGTTATGGATTTTTTTATCAGGCAATCTCCTACGCGGTAATTCCACGTCGGAAAATATTCCTTTTCAAATTTTTCTAAATACTGAAATCCTTGCGGATAGTAGACACCCGGAAACTGATTGACACTCAATTCAAAACGTTGGTCACCAGAGATAATTGTTTCATCAAGTTTTGACACCATCACCACACGACCGACCGGAGGCTTTGTTGCCGCGACGAGCAGCCCGTGATAACGGCGCGAATTTGCGCCCAGGATTGTCGAGCTCGCCCAGCCGCCAAGTCCATTCGTTTCTAACCATTCGAGCGATAGAGCGTCTGCCGGATTTTTCCATGATTCCTTGGTATAAGTAAAGGATTTCATAATCGTTCCTTTTTTATCTCTTCGACGACACCCGGGTCAAGAAGTGTTGTGGTATCGCCAAGGTTATCCACTTCACCCTCTGCAATTTTTCGCAGAATGCGGCGCATGATTTTTCCGCTCCTCGTCTTTGGCAATCCTTTCACAAATTGAATTTTGTCGGGCTTTGCAATCGGTCCAATCACACGCGTTACCGTCTGAATAATATCAGAGCGTATCAAATTGACATCCGATAGGCTTCCGGAAAAAATAACATAAGCATAAAGACCGTGGCCTTTAATGTCATGGGGATAGCCGACGACGGCACTTTCAATAACTCCCGTATGCATATTAATCGCATTTTCTACTTCCGCCGTGCCAATACGATGCCCACTTATATTAAGCACATCATCAACCCGGCCGGTAATTCTGTAATTGCCATGGTCATCACGCAGAGAACCGTCGCCTGTAAAATATAGATTCTTATACGTTGCAAAATAATTTTGACGGCAGCGCTCGTGATCGCCGTAGGTCGTCCGCAACATGCCGGGCCATGGGGCCCTGATGCATAGATTCCCACTTGCAGGATTGCCTTTGACCTCCTTACCGTTTTCATCCACCAAAATCGGCTGAATTCCGGGCAGCGGTAAGGTCGCGTACGATGCTTTAGAAGGTGTGACGCCCGCAAGATTGGTAATCATGATTCCGCCGGTCTCGGTTTGCCACCATGTATCCACAATGGGGCATTTTTTTCCACCGACATTTTTGTCATACCAATGCCAGGCTTCTTCATTTATGGGTTCACCGACGGTTCCGAGCTTTTTTAACGAACTTAAATTTTTTCCTTTAAAAAAGTCGGGTCCAAAACTCATGAGACTACGAATCGCCGTGGGAGCGGTATAGAAGATATTCACACCATACTTCCCGACAATATCCCAAAAACGACCCGCATCCGGATGCGTTGGAATCCCTTCGAACATGAGCGACGTCGCACCGGCGCTAAGCGGACCGTAAACGATGTAGCTGTGTCCCGTGATCCATCCAATGTCCGCCGTGCAGAAATGAATCTCTCCCGGCTGATATTGAAAAACATTCACGAACGTATAATTCGCCCAGACCATGTACCCCGCGCACGTATGAACAACCCCCTTTGGTTTTCCCGTAGAACCGCTTGTATAAAGGATAAAAAGCATGTCCTCAGAATCCATACTTTCCGCCACGCACTCCGATTTTGCCTTCTTCATTTCATCTTCCCACCAAACGTCGCGGCCGGAAATCATGCTGATTGGAGTTTTTGTGCGCATATAGACGATCACCCGTTTTACAAACGGACACGTTAAGAGGGCATCGTCAATAATGCCCTTTAGGGGGGTATCTTTCGCGCCTCGAAAAGCCCCGTCGCAAGTGACGACAAATTCCGCGTGAGCATCCTGAATGCGATCAGAAATCGACTGCGCGGAAAAACCCCCGAATACAACGGAGTGAATAGCCCCCACACGCGCACAAGCGAGAAGCGTGATGGCCAGTTCAGGAATCATGCCCATGTAAACGCATATACGATCGCCTTTTTTGACCCCATTGTTCTTAAGCACATTGGCAAAACGGCATACCTCCGTATGCAATTCACGATAGGTCAACGTACGGGCTTTTTCATTCGGATCGTTCGGTTCCCACAGGATGGCCGGCGTATCGCCCATTTTTTCCAAATGGCGATCGAGGCAATTCTCCGTGATGTTCAATTTTCCACCGATGAACCATTCGACTTGTGGAGTTTTGAAATTCCATTTTGACACGCGCTTCCATTTCTTATGCCATTGAAAGTGGTCGGCAATAGAGCCCCAAAATTTTTCAGGGCTTTCAACACTCTCACGATAGGCTTTTTCATATTGCTCAAGCGAATTAATCCGGTACGAAAGGGACATGTGTTTCCTTGTGAAGAATAAACAATGTAAAACAGGAACGTACGAATCTAATCAAAAGAGACCTTCCAAATCAATAGCTCCAAAACTGCTTTCCGGCGTAGGATAGCCTCCAGATTAATCCTTATTTTATTAGTCTTTAGGGTTGACTCTTGGAGTGGTTTTCTCTATTTTCGCGCCCTATTATAAGGACTGTTATGAAACGCTCGACATGGTTCATTCTCGGCATTTTTGGCTGCTGTTTTTTTTCACTCGTGGTCTATCTCGCCGCGAAAATGACGGACTCGGATGTGAGTTTCGGCAATAAAATTGCCCTGGTTGAATTGGAAGGAGAAATCATAGATTCTCGCGATATCGTTCGCCAATTCAAAAAATACATGAACGACGAATCGGTGCAGGCGATCGTATTCCGCATTGATAGCCCGGGCGGTGGAATTACACCATCTCAGGAAATTTTTGAAATGATTAAAAAAGTGCGGGCCAAAGGAAAGCCGGTTATCGCCTCGATGGGGAGCGTCGCCGCATCGGGCGGGTACTATGTGGCCTGCGCGGCAGATACCATCGTTGCGAACCCCGGAACAATCACCGGCAGTATCGGCGTGATTATTCAGTATCCAAACGTCGATAAGCTGCTCGATAAAATCGGTGTGGAATTCAATACGATTAAGAGCGGGCAATTTAAGGACGCCATGAGCCCCTTTCGCGATATGACCAAAGCGGAAAACTCTTATTTGCAGGAATTCCTGATGAGCGCATATTATCAATTTCTTAATGCCGTCTCGGTTTCGCGCGGCATCGATACCGCCTCTCTTCGGCCTTTTGCCGACGGACGAGTATTTACAGGCCAAAAAGCCAAAGAAATCGGACTAGTGGATGTTTTAGGCACATACGAAGACGCAATCGCAATTGCGGCGAAAGCAATCAATATGGACGGAGAGCCTCATACGATTCGTGAGCATAAGCGCCGTCCTTCATTTTTCGAAATGTTTTTTGATGAGGATGCGGAAGCGAATGTCAAGGCGGCTTTTTCTTTACCGACTTACAAGAGTTACCCGACTGCCAGTTATAAATTTGGTTTTTGATAAAATTACCATGAATCTAACCAAGGCTGAAATCGTCAAAGAAATCTCGGAAGGAACCGGAATTACGCGCGTGGAGACGGAAGCTATTGTGAACGCCTTCATCACGACCATTCACACGCATCTTAAGCAAGTCGAACGCGCTGCACGAACGGCGCATAATCCGAAGACGGGATTGAAAATGGAAATCCCTAAACGGAAATCGGTAAAATTTAGATTGAGCAAAGAATTAAAATTAACGTTCTGAAATATAAATCAATAACCCTAAAGGAGAATCCTCATGCCTTGTGGTAAAAAAAGAAAAAGAAGGAAAATGGCGACACATAAACGTAAAAAACGTTTAAGACGTGATCGTCATAAGAAAAAGCCCCGTTAGTCGGATTTTTTTAAGGCTGTTCGAAAGAGCAGCCTTTTTTATTTGACCGGCCTGATATTGATCGGAATGAATTTTTTCCACGCTCCCGGTTTCAATTCACCCAGATCCCATGTTTCAATTTTTGATCGGATTAATCGTAAGGTTGGATGACCTATTGCTGCAGTCATGCGACGAACTTGACGATTGCGCCCTTCCGTCAGTGTCAATTCTACCCACGCCGTTGGAATATTCTTACGAAAGCGAATGGGCACAGAGCGTTCCCACAAATTCTTTGGCTCATCGATTAATCGAATTTTCGCCGGCTTCGTTAATTCACCGTCCAGCAAAACACCTTTTTCAAGTTTTTTTAATGACTCCGGCGTCGGGATATTTTCAACCTGAGCCCAGTACGTTCGCGCGTGATTGAATTTCGGATGAATAAGACGATGCTGAAAGTCACCGTCATCCGTAAATATCAAAAGACCTTCACTGTCTGTATCGAGGCGCCCAACCGGATAAACGTCTTTTGGAAAATTAAAATCGGCCAGCGATGGATGAACCGGATGTTTTGTGAATTGACAGATTACGCCAAAGGGCTTATTGAAAAGAAGATAGTGCATTGTTCATAATCCGGTTTAGAGTAATTATTTTTTGTCCAGCCTGACAACATTTTCAATATGATACGTGTGCGGGAACATGTCGACCGGCTGGATTTTCGTGATCGTGTAGCCCGAATTCAATATTGCAAGATCGCGAGCTTGAGTTGATGGATTACAACTGACGTAGACAATTCTTTCCGGAGCCAAATTCAGCAGGGCTTTCAGGACATCGTCATGCGTCCCGGAACGCGGCGGATCGAGAATTACTACGTCGGGTCTCTCCGGGGCAGACTTGATCACTTCTTTCATATCCCCATTGACAAACGTACAATTGGTAACGCGATTGCGTTCCGCATTTTTATTGGCATCGCGCGTTGCGCTCTCTACAATTTCTACGCCCCAAATTTTTTTTGCCTGCTTCGACAGATAAATCGCAATACTCCCTGTACCGCAATACAGGTCAAAAACAGTTTCCGATCCTTTTAAGTCAGCCATCTCAGACGCGGTTCGATATAGAACTTCCGCGCCGGTTGTATTCGTTTGAAAAAATGAACTTGCGGAGATTTCAAATTCGTATTCGCCAAGCTTTTCAATCATCGTGGGACTGCCATAGAGTAGAATCTCTTTTTCACTTTGCGCAACTTGCGATTGGCGCGTGGAAATACCGTTGATAATCCCGGTAATCTCCGGAAATGCCTTCACCAATTGCGTCTGCAGGCGATTCATGAGTTCGGCATTTTCCCCGCTCGTAATAATATTGAGAAGCGTTTGTTGTTTGAATTCCGTTTGACGAATCACCAAGAATCGCCAGTAACCTTCATGCGTTCTGATATTCATTGGCGGGGATCCGCTATGGCGGGCAAATTCTTTAACAAAATTCAAAATCTTATTGGCCATCGGCGTGGTCAGATGACACTCGTTTATGTTCAAAACCTTGTCAAACCTTTGAGGAACGTGCATCCCCAACGCAAAGGCCTCGACCGCCGTCTCGGTATTCATTTCAAGAAGCCATGGGCGATCACCGAACGTGAACTCCATTTTATTTCTATAATTAAAAATTTTGGGAGAACCGAGCGGTTTAGGAATGACAATATCCTTAAAACCTCCGATTCGCTGAAAAACATCCTCTACGTTGCGGCGCTTAAACTCCAGCTGCGCGTCATAGTCAACGTCCTGCCAGCGGCATCCCCCACATACGCCAAAATGTTCGCACCGCGCCGGAATCCGGTCTTTGGAAGGACGAATGATCTTGAGCGTGATCGCTTCCGCAAAACTTTTTTTCTTTTTGAATACTCGTGCGAGAACGCGATCCCCGGGAATAGCATTGTTTACAAAAACGACGAAATCTTCAACCCGTGCCACACCTTGCCCTCCAAATGTTGCCGCCTCGATTTCGAGTTCCTCTTCCAATCCCTTTTTGATTTCGATCATGAGTTACTACTGAGTGAAGGACTGTTGGATATTTGAGAACCTCTCGCAGGGTACTTTGGGCAAGCTCGCTCCAAGGAAGTCCTGTAGAAAAAGATAGTCGAGAAAAATATTTTTGCGCCTTTGTCCAAAGGACTCCCTTGAGCGTCTTTGAGAGGAAAAGCAGATGCTGAATTCATTACTATTTTTTCTTCGCTAGCTCATAATGAAACGTGTTGAATTCCCATGCGCTCATGATGGGTTTGGAATTTACGGTGGTCATGCCTTCGCGGGTAATCCACAAATCGCGCGCCCCGCTTTTTGAACTCCAAAATGTTGAAACAGTGCCGGGCGCATCGGATTTCCCAATCGCCTTGTCATCCATTTTTACAACCGCGTTCGAAGGATCGGTGACGATCGAAAAGCCAAAACGTTTTCCATCACTTCGTGCTACATCGAGAACTGCAGAGAGTCGATCCAAATCAAGCACGAGATTTTTTTCATCGGACACGGATTCCAAGTTGAAACTGTAGTCGTAAACCTGAGTATAAATTGGAAATCGAATTTTCAAGTTATTGCGTCCGGCTTGAAAATGATTGAGATTGATCATACCTCGAAAGTCTTCCGGCATGGATATTTCTTTATCGTTGGAATAAATCCGTACATCCTTGTAAAGCGCCGGCCGGTCTGATTTCATGGATAATTTAACCAAACCAAAAATTTTTTCTTCGGGCGCTGTATTTGGCTTGAGAACAAGCCAAAGCAAAACAACGAATAGAATTCCAATACCGCCGCCTATTGCAATTTTCTTTTTATCGAAATGACTAACGCCTAGTTTAGGCTTAATACTTAGATCTGTAAACGTATCGGAAGTTTGTGGGGACTCCGGCAATCTATATTTGTCAAAATCCAAAGCGCGTTCCTTCACCGAGGCATCTTCGCAAAACCTCTTGATCCACTCTCGAATTTCGCCCTGCACCATGGATTGAAGGTACGCGTTCAAATCCTTAATCATCATGCTGACATTGGCATAGCGTTTACCTGTACTTTTCGCCATCGCGCGATGTACGATTGCGACCAGCATGGCCGGCAAATGGGGATGGGTTTTGTCCAGGGGCTCAAATTTTCCCTGAGCGATAAGAGAAATGAGCGTCATATTGGTATCCGCAGTAAATGGCTTTTTTG
>JANNSF010000164.1:0-1931 GCA_031402315.1 bacterium
TTCGGTTAGGTTAATATGTACCAATACTCAAAGTTCACGTTTTTCAAGTCAAATCGCCATGACGAAAGTCATTCTCTTGGCGATATCCGTTTTTCAGTTTTATTATTGACAATCCATCCAATGTGATATACTTCTAGTGATACCTACACAGAAGGAGTCTCTATGTCCGTCAATTTATCCCTCAAACTCAAAGAAGAGGTTTTCTCGGAAGCCGAAAAAACCGTAGAAAAACTTGACATGTCCCGCAATGCCTACATCAATGACGCCGTTGATTTTTACAATTTTTGAGACCCATCAGGACAATAAAAGAGCTGGTCACATCGGACGCGGATTCAATGGCATCGGCAATAAGGGCATAAGAATTGCCAAAGAATCCTGCGGCGCCCTTTCCAGCCGTCAGCAGGGCATTGACGAGAATACCAATGGCTGTGGATCGCATTCCTTTTAATGCCGGATGAGCTGTTTCAGTCTTGGGCATAAATGTCTAATATTGGAAATTCTTGAAATCTCGGGGTATCTTGCTAGCCTGACGCCGCTTACGAATCCGGCCGATCTTTTTTTGAAAGGCGGTCGCTGGCCTGGAGAAGAATTGCTTTTTCTTCTGCGGTTAGATTATCATAGCCGACGTCATTTATCTTGTCAAGAATGGTGTCGACTCTTTCGTTGAGCTCTTTCTGTCGATCGACCGTTTGCACCGGACGGATCGACATTTTCGGTTCGATGGGTTTTGGCCGAGGCATTCGTTTGGCTACAAACCACTCACGTTTGATATAGAAAAACCCGAAAACCATACCGCCAAGATGTGCCAGATGCGCCACATTTCCGCCGTCGGGTTTCGCAATATTAAAAAATGTGATCACGCCATAAAAAATCACCATGTACTTCGCTTTGACCGGGAATATGAAAGACATCAGAATAATCTGATCCGGAAAGGTCATTCCAAATGCCAGCAGAATTCCAAATACGGCTCCCGATGCGCCAACTACACTGCCGCTTGAAAAAAACAAGAAGGTTATCCCGGCTCCGATACCGCAAATCAGATAATACTTCAAAAATTCTCGTGAACCCCATACGCGCTCAAGTTCCTTGCCGAACATCCACAGCGCAAGCATATTAAAAATAATATGAAAAGGATCCTGGATGCTGTGTAAAAACATATACGTCCCTATTTGCCATATCTCGCCGTCCCAAACACGTGGCGACAAGACGAGATGTTCGTGAATCAGAGAAATATCCATGAAGGCAAAGGCCCATTGCAGAACATACATTCCGAAATTGAGGATCATCAGGAGTTTCACCATGGGGTATTCATACCCCAGCCAATTTCGATAAGCATCGTGCCTTGAATAGTATCGCATAATATCTTCCTTACGAACTCATTTTGTAATGATCATTTCAAAAACCGGTGTCGGCATAAACGATAAAATCAGAATGAGCATTGAAATGAAACCGATAACAATTCGATTCCGATCGAGAGGCTCCTCTTCGTTTACAACCGGAGGGTGTTTAATTTTGATAACCAGAAAAATCAAAATCGCCCAGATGAACCAATTAGTGGCACCGTAGATAACGCCAAGAAACAATATTCCGCCAACGGCCGCGTACGCAAACCATTTTTGATTTTTTCCGATCATCGCATAGATGATATGCCCACCATCCAATTGCCCGACCGGTAATAAATTGAGCGCGGTAATCAGGAGCCCGAACCATCCTGCAAAAATGAAAGGATAGTGTATGATATCGTACATTTCCGGCATACGATCCCCGGCAAGCGCCCATCCGAGAAAGTCAAACAATACCGATTTTCCGAAGGTCAGTGTCGTTTGCCCATTGTAAAGGGTTTCCGGATCATAAAACTGATACGCATACGTTTTCTCAGGAATCGTCCAGAATCCATAAATCAAAATTACTAAACAGACGATAAATCCCGC
>JANNSF010000165.1:0-6321 GCA_031402315.1 bacterium
GGAGCAAATTCAAAAGATGTTTGACCCGTTTTATACCACCAAGCAACGCGGCTCTGGTCTGGGGCTTGCCATTGTACACGACGTTTTGGAAAAACACGACGCGAAAATTGAAGTGAAGAGCAAGACTAATGAGGGTACGACCGTTCGGATTAGGTTCAAAATCTAACGACCGTGCGACACTTGTAAATGATGAATTCAAATATTGATACAAGATAAAGAAGGTGATACCATGACTAATAACAATCTTCACAGCACGTGGCTTCGGTTCTCGGCAGTACCCTTCGGTAAAAGGATGTTCAGCTATTTTGTAGGATTATATATTCCCTACACAGGCAGCATGGCGGCCCGGATTGAAGAGATGCATCCCGGCTATGCCAAAGTCATACTAAACGATCGTCGTCGGGTAAGAAACCACTTGAAGTGTGTGCACGCTATAGCGCTTGCAAATCTTGTGGAGTTGTGTGGAAACCTCTCGGTTGTTTGTGGTTTACCGGAAGATGCGCGATTTATTGTAAAGAGCATCACCGTCGAATACCTCAAGAAAGCGCGGGGAAAATTGACGGCGGAGTGTACATCTCTTGTAATAATGGACAATGCGGAGCGCGAAATTCCGGTTCGAGTGGAAATCAAGAATTCCAAAGGCGAGCTGGTCACGGTTGGAAACGTGTATACCTTGGTGGGTCCCAAATGAACTTAGAAACACAATTTACACGCGATGCAAAGGTTGAACTGCCAATTATTTGCGGTGCGATGTTTCCATGCAGCAATCCGGAATTAGTCGCCGCGGTTTCCGAGGCCGGTGGGCTTGGCATTGTTCAGCCATTGTCCATGACGTACGTACATGGCTGGGATTTTCGGGAAGGATTGCGTTTTATCAAGAGTAGAACTTCGAAGCCGATTGCGCTCAATGCCACGATTGAAAAATCTTCCAAGATTTATGAAGAGCGATTGAAAAAATGGGTCGACATTGCGCTCGAAGAAGGTATTCGGTTTTTTGACACATCTCTTGGCAATCCAAAATGGGTTGTCGACAAGGTGATTCCTCACGGCGGTCGTGTGTACCATAAGGTCACAGAACGGAAGTGGGCATTGAAGGCACTGGAGGCCGGCGTCCACGGTCTGATTGCTATCAATAATCGGGCAGGAGGCCATGCGGGGCATCTGGGTGAGGACGTTTTGATGGAACAATTGCGTGACTTGGGTTTGCCGGTCATAAATGGAGGTGGTATCGGCGATGAAGTCGATTTGGTACGCGCATTGAAAATGGGATACGCCGGCGTTATGATGGCAACCCGTTTCATCGCTACAACCGAGTGTAGTGCCCATCGGGATTATAAAATGGCTATAATTGCGGCCAAGGAAGAGGATATCGTGCACACCGAGCGGGTGACCGGTGTTCCGCTTGCGGTTATTAAGACAGAGTATGTAGAGCGCGTCGGTTATAAAGCGGGATTCATAGCACGCTGGATGCTGCAGCATAGGACTATGAAAAAATGGATTCGCACGTACTACGCAATCCGCTCGCTACGCCAACTTAAAAAATCGGCCGGTACGGGGGCAATGTCCAGCAAGGATTATTATCAGGCCGGAAAGAGTGTTCATGGGATCGACAAGATCGAGACGTGCGAGGCCATAATTTCCAGATATGCGAAATTTGCCAAAGAGGCGATGTGATGTGATTAGGGAAGCAGGCAAGACGTGAGACGTGAAACGGAAACGTCCATAGAACCGTTACCGTTTTCACGTCTGCCGTCTGGCGTCTCACGTCTTGCTGCTTGACTTTTTATCGCTATTTGATGACATTAAAAAACGCTTAACGAAAGGAAATTTATGAGAGCGTTTGTTATTATGATGATGCTTTCCGCGGTTTCTCTAAATGCACAGTTCAGGAATCAGACCGGTCAGTCTAAGGATATTCGGGGAGGAATCACGTCTCCGGTTCCGGGATCACTTCTTGGATTCTTAGATCGCGATCGTTTTAATATGTCCCAGAGCTATGGCATGAGCTATTATTCCGGAGGCGGACAAAGCGGTTCCGTCGGGATGTATACGAACTCGATGAACTTCCGGTTGGCGGATCCTCTTTTGCTTCGTTTTAATGTCGGAATCATGCATCAACCGTTTGGTGGACCGAAAGGTGCTAAGAATCAGGGTGCGCAGGTTATGGAAGGTGTAGAACTCATCTATCGACCAAACAAGAATTTCCAATTTCAAGCGGGTTTTTCAAATGCGCCAACGTATAATTCATACAACAACCCGTTTCTCAGCGGTGGCATGTTTAATTCTTTTTCGTCTCCAACCGGCGGACGATTTGAAGATTATGGCTTTCCGGAAAAACGTTAACCTTTAGAAAAACGGATGCTACGAAAAATAAGAACAGACGCGACGGAACAAGTCTCTAAAAATCCATCGGGTGGTAATGCCGAAGAGGCCCGGGAGAACACGCAGTTTACGAACTACACACAAACTACATCGACTCCGAAATCCGGTTTGGATAAGTGGCTGAATTATATGATTGGCGGCCTCGGCCTCGTGGTGCTCGTTCTAATTGTCTCTTTGATTGTTCGAATCAATAATTCGGATTCGAATGCCAATTCAGAGCAGCCAACGAACGAAGTTGCGTCCGATCCGTCCGGTGCATCGTACGACGATCCTACATCAAAACACAAAATTATTCGAGTTGAAGTTCTCAACGGCTCCGGGACGCCGAAAATGGCGTCCAAAGCTGCGGACTATTTGAGGGCGCGCGGTTTTGACGTCGTCAATACCGGAAATGCTCCCAACTCCGGTTATAAAACATCGGTGGTTCAGGATCGTCTTGGTATTATTCAAAATGCTCAGCAAGTTGCGGCCGCTCTAGGTATTCCGGAATCAGGGATTATTCAACAAAAGAATCAACAACTACTGCTCGAAGTAACCGTCATTATCGGTCAAGACTATAAGACTCTCAAATTTATGACCGGACGGTAGTCGCACCAATGCCGGGATTTCCATTTCCATCACGATGAAAGAAAACGAAGACGAAATCATGGGCAAGGCCTATGATGGTCGCTTAATGCGCCGTCTTTTGGGTCTTGCCAAGCCTTATCAATGGATCATGATGGGCTCGGCGTTTCTCTTAATTGCGGCCCAGGGTCTCAATGCCTACCGCCCAAAAATTGTCCAAGAGGCCATCGATAACTCGATTCTAAAAGGAGATTGGCAAGGGCTTAACTATTATGCGCTTCTCTTTGTGGCTATGCTTTTCTCGGAATTTGTAATTCAATACGCGGTGATTTACTGGACCCAATGGGTGGGCCAAAAAATTATTATGGACCTGAGATGGAAACTCTTCCGTCATCTTGAATTTTTGCATCTGCAATTTTTTGACCGAAATCCCGTCGGAAGGCTCATCACACGATTGACGTCTGACATTGAGTCGCTGAACGATATGTTTACATCCGGCATGGTGTATTTGTTGGGTGATATTGTACTTCTAGTGGGGATTTGTGGTTTCATGCTCCTTCTGGATGTAAAGCTTACGCTAGTTACGTTTGCCATCCTGCCTATTATTTTTTACATCTCGTGGGTTTTTAAAACTAAGGTGCGTGTCGCCTTTCGCGAGATTCGGCTAAAAATTGCGTCGGTCAATTCCTACCTCCAGGAAAATATAACCGGAGCGGCTACCGTTCAGGTTTTCAATCGGGAAGAAAAAAATTTTGACAAATTTGACAACCTCAATAAAAGTCTGACGCGCTCACATTTAGACTCTGTTTTTCATTACGCGTGGTTTTATCCGGCCATCAATGTTTCCGCATCGTTTGCCACAGGACTCTTATTATGGTATGGCAGTGACGCGGTGCGATCGAGTGGATTGTCTCTGGGAACGCTTGTCGCCTTCATACAGTACGCAATTTTGTTCTTCCGACCCATTCAGGATCTGAGTGACAAATATAATATTTTGCAAGCGGCCATGGCATCGTCCGAACGCGTATTTAAATTGCTGGATACGCGAAATACGATGGCGGCAGATAATTCTAATGTTTCATTTGCCGGTGTAACAGGTAAAATTGATTTTAAGAATGTGTGGTTTTCATACGATTCTGAAAAAAATACGATCGATGAAGAATTTGTACTCAAGGATGTGTCCTTCGAAGTGCCGCCGGGACAAAGTATTGCCATTGTAGGCGCAACGGGTTCCGGAAAAAGTTCGCTGATCAATCTATTGTCCCGTTACTATGAGTTTCAGCGTGGCATAATTTCAATTGATGGACGAGACTTGAGACACTTCGATCCGTTCGAGCTCCGTAAAAACATGGCGGTCGTTTTGCAGGATGTGTTTCTGTTTTCGGGTACTATTCTGGAAAATATCCGAATGGGGCGTGAGGAAATTTCCGAATCGGCCGCGCGCGAAGCTGCTCGAAGCGTTGGCGCGGAGGAGTTCATACGGAAATTGCCTCAACAATACAACGAGCCGGTCCAAGAGCGGGGTTCGACGTTATCGGCAGGTCAGCGTCAATTGATTTCATTGGCACGTGCGTTTGCCATGAATCCAAAGATTCTGGTGTTGGATGAGGCCACTTCAAACATCGATTCAGAAACGGAATTCCTGATTCAGGCCGCAACAAAGAAACTAATGCTGGACAGGACTTCTATTGTGATCGCTCACAGACTATCAACGATCCGTCACGCCAATCGCATTCTCGTTTTGCATAAAGGGCGTGTTCGGGAATTTGGGGGGCACGATGAGTTGCTGGCGAAAAATGGGATTTACACAAGACTCTATAAGTTACAGTATCAGAATGACAGATATTCGGCCGCGTAGAAGCGGAAATTATCCTCTTATTTTTACCAGCTAACTCACCGGAGCCGATTCTAAGGGTTGAGCCTCGGATTGGAAAATGGGCAGAGTAAAAGAGAATGTGGAGCCTTTCCCTTCCAAGCTCTCTACGTGTACTGTACCGTCGTGCTGATGGATGATTTCTTTTACGAAGGCAAGCCCAAGGCCAGTTCCTTCGGTCTCCTTTACATGTTTCTCATCTTTCGCGCGGAAAAACTTTTCAAATAAGTGCTTTTGATTCTCTTTTGAAATTCCAAACCCCCGATCTTGAATTTGAACGGCGACCTTGGTTTCCAAAACTTTCAAGGAAATCGTAATATCTGAATTTTCAGGACTGTATTTGACGGCGTTGGAAAACAAGTTCAAAATAACTTGTTCAATAAGGTCCGGATCGGCCAAAACCATCGGAATAGTCTCCGGAAAGTATGTTTTGACCGTAATTTTCCTTTTTTGTGCAAGCTGTAAATTGATATTGAGAACGTTGGTAATCGCAGTTGTGATATCCATGGAAAATTTATTGACC
This sequence comes from bacterium, assembly GCA_031402315.1. Lineage (GTDB taxonomy): Bacteria > CLD3 > CLD3 > SB21 > SB21 > JANNSF01. The sequence continues at coordinate 5,343 of JANNSF010000165.1, forward strand.
ATAGTTTTTCCGCTTTCGATACGGCTGATATCCAGGAATTTATTAATCATTTCGGCCAGCCGTCCCGACTCGTAGTGAATAATCTCTGTGAATTCTCTTCTTTTTATATCTCCAATTTCCGGATTTTTCAGAATTTCGCTGAATCCGGCAATTGAAGTCAGCGGGGAACGCAATTCGTGGGCAACAATATTGACCAGTTCAGTTTTAAGCCGGTCCACGTCTTTTTCCTTCGTGATATTTCGCAAAACGATGACCAGAGCTACGAGTTCTTTGCGATCAAAGACTTTGGAGGCATGGGCACCGACAATCATCGGGATGGCGGAACTTTCCGGATATAATTCGATCTCTTCGCGTGTAACGTCCATGTCTCCTTCCGAAAAAGCCTGGGAGATGAAGAATTTTAGATCGGGAAAAAAGAAATTTGCGGAACAACCTATGATATCTTTCTCACGATAGTTGAACCAATCTTCCATCACCTCGTTGATCAAAAGGACTTCCAGGCTTGGTCCCACGACCATTACGCCGTCAGCAATATTTCGCAGAATGGCCTCTGTTTTTATTTTTTCGCGAATGATCTGATTAATATTGATCTGGTGGATGCGTTTGACTTCGACGGTCATATAATTGAATATCTTGGATAGTTGAGAAATTTCCAGCGTCGTATGAATATTCACTTGATGATCGAAATTGCCCCGTGCCACTTCTTTGGCGCTTTCGATGAAGAGTTTTATCGGCGCTCCAATTTCTTTTTCGGTATAGCGGGCAATAAGGTAGGCGCAAATAAAGGCGAAAGCGAACGGAACAAAAAATAGCCAAAGGTATGGATTTTGAATGGAATACACCTCAAGCCACCGGATCAGCATCCCTAATATCAGTATGGCGGCAACCAACAGCGGGAACATTACAATCAGGACGCGCCGAAAGATATTGAGGTCCTGAAAACGCGCGTTGAGCTTGAGTAGAAGTTGAGTTAGGCGCG
>JANNSF010000166.1:0-11307 GCA_031402315.1 bacterium
GAACATGCACGGTTGAAAGACGGCAAGAAACCCCTGAGCCGAAAACCCTCACGAACCATGGTTCCTGCTCGAGACCAGAATTTGAAAGGGGGTCCGGTCTCCGAGAATGTGTTCGACATTCTGTCTGAGGCGGAGAGAAACGATTTTGAAGACCAGTACCAAACGAGTTTTCGAGAATCTGAATTTTTGCCACCGTCATGGGATAATTCTCAAGTTCGTAGTAACACAAGGCCTGAAGTAGAATGAGATCGTTTTTGCCAATCGTCTGATCGAGTGAAAAAGTAAAGACCGGCGCGTGACGAAAGACCACATCGGCGCGGTTAACAGCATTCTGGAAGTCTTCAAGCGCCCACGCTACAAAAGCCCAGCCGGCATAGGCGTCCGGCAGGCTGTCGGCGGCGGCTTGAGTAAAATGAGTATTGGCGGAAGAGTAATCGGCCAGACGAAGTTCGCACCAACCCGCGCCGGACAAAGCAACAGCGCCATGCGTCGGGATTGCAGCAAGAAATTCGCCAAGCGCATCTTCATAATTTCCACCGGAAAACTCCACATTGGCGGCTTTAATGGGATCTTCTTTAGGCGACGCGCCTCCGCAACTAAAAATGAGTGTGATCAAAATCAAAGTGATGTATTTCATATATAATCTCCTGTTAGTTCTTCGTTCGTTTATATAAAACCTTGAAGGTTGGGAAAACCTTCAAGGTTTTGATTACTTCACTAAAAGCATTTTTCTGGTCTTGACTACCGAGCCGGCCTGTAAGCGGTAAAAGTAAACAGAACTCGATACCGATTCGCCGCGATCATTCTTTCCATTCCATACCGTGCGGTAGCGTCCCACGGACCGCCGGTCACTGACGAGCGTCGCTACTTCCTGCCCAAGAATATTATAGATCTTGATCACGATATGGGCATCTGCTGCTACATCGTATTCGATCGTGGTTGTCGGATTAAATGGATTCGGATAATTCTGCCTCAGGGCAAATTCTTTGGGCACGATGACGTGATCCGGATTGTACATGGCCACATAAACCGCAGAACCCAAAGCCGATACTGAGAGGGCGCTATTATGCGCTTCTCCGCCGGCATAGGTCCATGTCGTGTTGGATAGATCAGTTGATTCCTCGTCCGTAATGTCCATGCGGTACAAACCGATTTTCGCTTCATCAAAATCGGAGTAGGAAGCGCGCAGTTATGAAATCATCTCCGGACTGATTTTGGTCTGAATTGACAAACTGCCGTCATACTGCACGGCAAGCGCCTGCGAGGCTTGCTTGGATGACCATGGGATATTCTCCGCTTCCACCGACTCGATCGTGAGAAGATCGTCTTTCGATCCTGAGACGGATTTCAAAGTGTAACCGGCATAAACATACGGTTTTGGTAAAGCGGCAATCGTGAAAGTTTTCGTCAATGGTGCACTTGTATTTAGCGAAAGATCCGTTCCTGTCGTAACCACGGTAAGGGTCGTCGGTGTCACGGTAAGATCGTAACTGCCGGAAAAACGTTTCGCATTTTTTCGCGTCAGGGTGATCGGTGTTCCATTGACGGTGATCGTGGCGGAACTCAGATTCTCATTTCCATTCACCGTAAAACGCATGCGCTTGACCGCTTTGACCAGAAGTCCTGAAAGAGTGACGGTCGGCGCAATATCATCAATCACCGTAACGCGGAATGTATCGGCGGTCGTCGTCGTGCCGTCGCTCGCGGTAACGCGGACATTTACCTGACCTGTGAACGAACTCGCGCGCTCACGCGGTCTCAAACATGTTTTTCGCTGATAATGACGCGCGAACTTGAGTTTCAAACGGCCTTTTTATCAGGGCCGAGAAATCGAGAGCTCGCCTGGAAATCAGTTTGTGACAGGAGGATTAAATAAAGCGATGATTGGAAGACTACTTTCGGGCCAAAATTTCATCTCCAAGCGCGATATAAGCTTTGGCGCCTGCCGACGAAGGATCCATCGTAATGACCGGCTTTTTATAAAATGCGGATTCCCCTATTTTTACATTTTTGGGAATGTAAGTATCGTACATCAATTCCTGAAAAACCATCTTGGCGTCCTTTTCGGTCTTGATACTGATATTCGTGCCCCGTTCGTACATGGTGAGGACGATACCGTCGATTTTGAAATACGGATTGATAGTCTCTTTGACTTTTTTGTAAAACTTCATGAGGCGGTCAAGCGCATTGAGCGCAAAAAATCCGCACTGCACGGGCACGACCGCCGAATCCGCAGCCGTGAAAGCGCCCATAGTGAGATTACTCAAAAATGGCGGGCAGTCAATGATGACGTAGGCATAATCATTGCGGATATAATTGATCATAATCCGAAGTCTTGTAAGGCGGGACGACAGGCTCAAAAGCATATTTTCTTCATCGCTGGTCCAGACGTTGCACGTCATGACCTGGAGGTTTTCAATTTCACTGGAATAAATAGCCCTTTTGACCAATTCCTCCGTGAGATTATCCGGATGTTTATAAAGATCAAATACACCGTACGTCGCATTGTCTTTGGTGAAGCCTGTACCAAGGCTCGCCGCGCCGCTTGGATCCAGATCGATGAGCAGAGTCCGGAGGCCCTTCATGGCAAAGGCCGCCGCCAGATTAATAGCGGTCGTGGTCTTACCGACGCCGCCTTTCGGGTTCGCAATGGCGATTACTTGGGACATTCGTCTCTCTTATTTTACTAACATGCGTTAATTAACATTTCAGAATGGTTCACCCGAAAACACAACATCTATAACGGGATATTGCCATGCTTTTTCTTTGGATTGGTATCCACCTTATTTTCTAACATGGCCAGCGCCTTGATCAGTTTGGGCCTTGTCAATTGAGGTTCGATCACGTCATCGACATAGCCGCGTTCCGCCGCGCTGTAAGGATTGGCGAACTTCTCTTTATATTCTTCGACCAGTTTTTCTTCCGTCTCCTTCGGATTGGACGACGATTCGATTTCTTTTTTGAAAATAATTTCTACAGCGCCTTTCGCGCCCATAACCGCAATCTCAGCCGACGGCCACGCGAAATTAAGATCGCCACGGACGTGCTTGGAATTCATCACGTCGTAGGCTCCACCGTAAGCTTTGCGTGTTATGATCGTTATCTTTGGTACGGTTGCTTCGCAAAAAGCATAGAGTAGTTTAGCTCCGTGCCGTATGATCCCGCGCCACTCCTGATCGGTGCCCGGTAAAAATCCCGGAACATCTTCAAATACCACAAGCGGTATATTAAACGCATCGCAATAGCGCACAAATCGGGCGGCTTTGAGTGAAGCGAGAATATCCAATACGCCGGCAAGCACGGCCGGTTGATTCGCCACGATACCAATCGATCGCCCGTCGAGACGGGCAAATCCAACAACGATATTTTGCGCGTACTCTTGATGCACCTCGAAAAAATCGGCCTGATCGACTATAAGTTTGATCACTTCTTTCATGTCGTAAGGCTTATTCGGATTATCCGGAATAATGGTCCGTAGCGCTTCTTCGCATCGGTCGGCCGGATCTTCACAAGGAATCCTTGGCGCTTCCTCCATATTATTAGACGGGGAAAAGCTAAGGAGTTTGCGAATTTTCATCAAGCAATCGAGTTCGTTTTCCGTCGCAAAATGGGCCACGCCACTCTTCGAAGCATGCGCCATCGCGCCGCCTAATTCCTCCGACGTGACCTCTTCATGCGTGACCGTTTTTACTACGTTCGGACCGGTCACAAACATATAGCTTGTATTTTTAACCATTAAGATGAAATCCGTAATAGCCGGCGAATAGACCGCGCCACCGGCGCAAGGGCCCATGACTGCCGAAATCTGAGGAATCACGCCGGAGGCCAGCGTATTCAATAAAAAAATGTCCGCGTACGCTCCCAGACTGACAACGCCTTCCTGGATGCGTGCTCCGCCGGAATCATTAAGTCCGATGACGGGAGCTCCCGTTTTCATGGCCATATTCATGATCTTCACTATTTTTTCGCCGTGCGCTTCCGAAAGGCTGCCGCCGAATACCGTAAAGTCCTGACTAAAAACATAGACGAGCCGTCCGTCGATCGTACCATAACCTGTCACTACACCGTCGCCAAGCGGCCTCTCTTTTTCAAGTCCAAAAGCGGAAGAACGGTGCCGAACCAACATATCAATTTCTTCAAAACTTCCTTCGTCAAGCAGCGCCGCGATACGTTCACGCGCGGTGAGCTTACCTTTTTTATGCTGCGCCTCAATGCGCTTCAAGCCCCCGCCTAAAAGCGCCTCTGCTTTTAGTTTCTGCAGTTGCTCAACTTTTTTGTCGATAGCCATGTCGGAATGCCTTGTTTTAAATAAGCCGATCGCTCAACATGCCGTCTGATTTTAATATAGAAAATAATCTCGGAATTGACGTTATTCACGTGCACGTTTGTAAAACATAAAAATTTCCCGGCTTTATATCAAACGAAATGTCCTTATCCTTCGAATTTTTTAAGAACCCTGTATCGGCAAGATCGGACTACGATCGCTTTGTGGAGATCAATTCAGGCGCCGTCCCCGCCTTTCTGCCGCGCCTCTGGAGTGAACTCGAAAGATATCCGGACCCGGATTTTTTGCTCAATCAATTTGAACGGCTTACCCGTTCGGTCGTCAGCGTATCCTCGCTTTATCAAACTCTGGCGACATTTCCCCCGCTGACAGCACGGCTCGTCAAATTTTTTGCGATTAGTCCTTTTCTGTCTGAAGTATTTTTTCGCGATTTTCAATACGCGTACCTCCTTCTTCGCCCCGAAATCGATTGTATTCCGTTTAACCCTTCGATTCTTTCGCGTGCTGATAATCCTTCGTATTCCTTTACACGACAGTTGGATGAATTAAAAATCATTAAGAATCAGGAATTACTCAAAATAGCCATTCGTGATTTTATTCTCGAAGTGCCAATCGAAGAAACGATGGCGTCCATCTCTCGGCTCGCCGACGCCGTACTAAAATCCGTTCTGGAAAAGATCATTCATAATAAATTTCCGGATGTGCCCGTGCCGTTCTCTATTTACGCACTGGGAAAACTGGGAGGCGCAGAACTGAATTACAGTTCCGACATTGATTTGATGTTTGTTTATGACGCCGAGGGAGAATTCCTGTCGAATGGGAAAAATCTATCGCATCATGAATTTTTTAACCGACTCTGCAGTGAATTTGTCGCGTGTCTAAACAAAAGCACACGCGAGGGTCAATTTTACCGCGTGGACACCCGGCTTAGGCCCGATGGCGATTCCGGCCCGCTCGCACGCAGCGTTAATTCTTGCCTCCATTACTATGAATCGAGGGGCCAACTGTGGGAGCGCCAGATGCTGATCAAAGCCAGACCCATCGCCGGCGACGCTGCTTTTGGAATGAAATTTCTGAGCAAACTTGATCCTTTCGTCTACCCCAAAACTCACTTTGAATCGCCTATGCATGCGATTGCCCAAATGAAGTGGCGCATTGAGGAAAAACATCAAACGACGATTGGATTCAATATCAAAACGGGCGCGGGTGGAATTCGCGATGTTGAATTTATCGTTCAGGCGCTTCAGCTACTGAATGGCGGTCAACAAAAAGATCTTCGGTGCGGAAACACTATCACATCCCTCACCTTGCTAAGAGACGCCGGGCATCTCTCGTTCTCCGAATATACCTCGCTCTCCGAAGCCTATGTTTTTTTCAGGCGAATAGAACACCTTCTCCAAATCCGCGAAAATCAACAAACGCATGAGATTCCCGCTGAAGCCTCGACAATCGCCAGCCTTCTGAAGCTTGGGAGCGAAAAAATGTTCCGCGATCACCTGCAAGAACGCACCTCAGGCGTTCGAAAAATTTTCGACTCTGTTTTTGAAATACCCACGGAACTGAGAGACGATTCCGATTTATTCCTAAGCGAGCGACTCACTCCAAGTCTCGAAAAGAAGTTGGTCGAATACCGCTATGAGCATCCCGCTCAGGCGCACAGACTTTTACGATCTTTGGCTCTTGGACATTTTCCGAAGCTCTATTCAAACTTGACCCGTGAGCACTTTAGTAGAATCGCCAATAATTTATTGGATCGTTTAGCTCTGACACCCTCCCCCGATCAGACTTTGCTAAATTTTGAACGATTCTCAGCGGCCCAGCCTTGGATTGACTCCTGGTATGTTTCTCTGCTCAATCCGAACACCCTCGACCGGGTCATTCGTATCGCATCTTTGGCTACGCCGATGACGATGCTGCTTTCCGACAGGGCGTCTGTATTCGATTTCTTGCTCGCAACAAATCTTGACGATAAAAATGAAATTAAGAATTTTCCGGAGCACACTGTTCTTAAGAAAATCGCCTGGATTAAATACGCGCTTAGCCTTCCGTCCCGCATCGAGCATGTACTTCTAAGTTTGTCCGGACTTGCCGATCACATTCTGCACGCGATCTTTGAACGTCATTTTGGCAATGCACCCATCGCCCTTTTTGCGTTAGGAAAATGGGGCGGTTCGGAATTATCGTTCAAATCAGACCTTGATGCTATTTTCGTTTGTTCGGACACGGCCGACATTGACGATTTGATCGGACGTGCAAAAAAAATGACCGAAGAGGTTTGTGCGGTAACGTCCCATGGAAAGTTATACGAATTGGATGCGCGGCTACGTCCCGAAGGCCAGCAGTCGCCGCTGGTTGTGACTCTAAGCCGATATCGTGAATATTTCGACGGTCGCGCAATGTTGTGGGAACGTCAATCGCTCCTAAAGGCGCGATTTGTGTCCGGCGATGCCATCGTGAAAGCTCAATTTGACGCTTTTGTAGACGGCGTTTTATTTGAAAGACCGTTTGGCGAAGCCGAATTTGGAGAGATTTCAAAAATGCGCGCGCGCCAAACCAAAGAAAAGTCAAAGACATCATCCGGATTCGATCTCAAATTTTCAGGCGGCGGACTTCTGGATATTGAGTATTTGATTCAGGCCCATCAAATTAAGAACAGAATCGCCGAACCGAATACACCGGCTGCTATTGAAAAACTCTCCCACATTCATCCCGAATTTAGACCGTTAAAAGCCTCCTATCTTTTTTACCGTTCTTTGGAAATTGCCTTATTTGTGCAGTTGGACAGACGCTCGACGAGTTTACCTACGGATGAAAAACAACTTGATTTTCTATCACGCTTTTGCGAACTTAAAAGCGTCAATGATCTAAGCAATATCTTATCTGAACATCAAAATTTAGTTCGAAAAATTTTTCGGGATTTCATGAAAGACGCTTAACGCGCAAGGAAAAAGAATTATGAAAGAACAAGTTTACGTGTACGAAAATCAGGGTGTTCCCATCTTAGGTAAAGTTGCCGCCGGAACGCCGCGTTTTTCCGAACAAACGACGCTTGGCCACATCCCGCATGCCAAATACAAGAGCGACTCCGGCGTTTTCGCGTTGCAAATCCAAGGCGACAGCATGATCGAAGACGGGATTTTTGACGGAAATTACATTTTGGTTCGCTCCACTACGGAATACAGCAACGGCGATATTGTCATTGCGTATGTCAATGAAGAAGCCACCGTGAAACGTATCTATAACCGCGGTTCAAAAATTATTTTGCAGCCGGCAAATGCCGAACTGTCTCCGATCGAAGTCGATCCGGCGTATTCTGCATTTCGCGTGGGCGGCCGGGTTATCGAAGTCATTCGAAATTAATATTTATCCCTCAAGCGATAAATCCGATTTGGAATCCAAATCGGATTTTTTATTTTGTATACTCTCGCCTCCGGTTTGAGAGTGTCTCATATTTTGTATAACGAGTATCACCTATGAAAATACTATTAGCCCAAATCAACACGCGCGTCGGCGACCTGAAGGGCAATTCCCAAAAGATCATTGAAACCCTGGCCAAAGCCAAACTTCAAAGTGTCGATCTTGTGATATTTCCGGAACTCGCCATTACGGGATATCCTCCGGAAGACCTCGTTGAAAAAAAATATTTTGTTCAGAAGAACTTAGAGGCCTTGCAATCAATTCTTCCGCATACCCGCGGGCTCGGCGCCATTATCGGTTTTGTTTCCCTCAATCCCCAGCCGGAGGGACATTCTGTTTTTAATTCGGCGGCCTTTATCGACGACGGAAAACTCATCGGTGTCCAACATAAATCGTTGTTGCCCAACTATGATGTATTCGACGAGATGAGGCATTTCGAGCCTTCTAAGACAAAAACACTTTTCAATTTCCGCGGAAAAAAAATCGGCGTATCGATCTGCGAGGACAGCTGGAACGATAAAGATTTTTGGAAACACCGTCTCTATACCAACGATCCCATTGAGGAATTGGTCCATCAGGGCGCGGATCTTTTGATTAATATATCGGCTTCCCCATTTCACGTTCAGAAGAGCAAACTACGGCTTGAAATGTTTAGGACCATGACTAAAAAATATTTGAAGCCTTCGATTTTTGTGAATCTTGTCGGAGGTAATGATAGTCTAGTTTTTGACGGATGCAGCTTTGTTCTGGACGGACAGGGTAATCTTCTCGCGAAGGGAAAATCGTGCGAAGAGGATCTCATCATTGTCGATCTTGATTCGCCGCAATCGACGACGCCGTGGGAAACCAGCGATCTCTCTGAAATATACGATGCGCTTGTCCTCGGTACGCGCGACTATCTTCACAAGTGTGGCTTTACAAAAGCGTTGATTGGATTAAGCGGAGGTATTGATTCGGCGCTGGTGGCGAAAATTGCTATTGACTCGATCGGCCCCGACCATGTGATCGGCGTTTCGATGCCCTCGCGATTTTCCTCCGGTCATAGCCGGGATGATGCTCGCGAGCTGGCTCAAAATCTGGGTATAGACTACCGTGTGATTCCGATCGAAACGGTGTTTGCAGCCTATTTGGGAGAACTCACGCCGCAGTTCGAAAATCGGCCGGCCGATACGACCGAAGAAAATATCCAGGCGCGGATTCGAGGTAATTATCTAATGGCCCTGTCGAATAAACTCAACGCCATGGTACTCACCACCGGCAATAAATCAGAACTAGCTGTCGGGTATTGTACGATCTATGGTGATATGTGCGGAGGCCTCGCCGTCATCAGCGACATCCCCAAAACCATGGTCTATGAATTGGCCCGGCGGATCAATCAGGACCGAATTATTATTCCCACGAATACGCTTGTCAAAGCGCCTTCCGCAGAATTGCGCCCTGACCAGACGGATCAAGACTCCCTTCCTCCGTATGTAATTTTGGACGCCATACTCAAAGCCTATGTTGAGGAACTTAAGGAAGAAGACGAATTGATAACCCAAGGATTTGATCCCGACTTAGTTCGTCGAATCCTCAAATTGGTCGATCGCAATGAATACAAGCGTCGCCAGGCTGCACCCGGGTTACGAGTCACAACGAAAGCTTTCGGTTACGGTCGACGCCTTCCTATAGCCCAAGGCTGGAGATGATTTGCAGGTTTCGAAGATCACGCGAAGTCGGCCATGATTGAGATTATCCCATACACCGATCAGTACGCTGCCGAATTCAAGGCGCTCAATCTGGAGTGGCTGGACCGCTATCGACTTACAGAATCCCACGATTTTATTTTACTCGATCACCCCCAAGGTGTCATCGACGAAGGCGGATTGATCTTCCTTGCCTTGGACGGAGAGATTGCCGTCGGAACCGCCGCTCTAATTCACGTAAACCATGGCGTGTATGAACTTGCTAAGATGAGTGTTTCTTCCACGATGCAAGGGAGAGGCATTGGAGCGATGTTACTCCGACAGTGTTTACAATCGGCCAGAGACCTTGGGGCAAAAAAGGTTTTTCTTTTTTCCAACAGCCAATTGACCAAGGCCATTGGGCTCTATGAAAAGCACGGTTTCAGTCACATCGCGATGGAAGATGCACCGTATGAAACTGCCGACGTAAAGATGGAATTGAATTTTATGATTTAAGCAACCGAGATGGTGTGAGAATGAAAAGGTCGGAATTCTAACTTGTAGGGTTCCCCGAAATTTGAATCGCCTTGAGTATTTTATCACGCAAACTTTCTGGAATCGATTCCCCGGACGCCGTTCCGCCTTTTGTCTTAATGATATTAATCAGCTTAGCTTCGAACTCAACAAAACCGCGACAGGGCGGGCAATTATCCAGATGGTCCTTATAAAGTGAAACCGTTTCTAACGACAACACACCATCCAGATAAGCATAAATTTTTACGACGACTTCATCGCACGACAAGGTATGAGATTTCACATGTAAATCGACGGGCATATTTTCATTTTTCCTTCTTTTTCTCCTTTACGTATCCATAATCTACGGCATAGTCCCATAGTGATTTTTGCAATATTTTTCGCCCTCTAAAGAGCCTCGACATTATTGTACCAACCGGTGTTTCCAACATATCCGCCGCTTCCTGATAAGAAAACCCTTCTATTTCAACCAACAAAACCACTTCACGGAATACATCGGGCAAACGATCTATAGCCTTCTTAATATCCTCGGAAAGAAAACGATCCAGCATTTGGGAAGGCGTATCGGTCGGCGTCTCCAGGCGATTATGAACCTGACCATACAGTGAAAACTCTTCCACATCGTCATAACCGCTGGTGCCTTTCTCCTTCGTTGCCTTGCGGTATTTCGAAATATACGTATTCACAAGAATCTTAAAGAGCCATGCTCTAAAATTGGTACCTTCCTGAAACTGTTTCAAAGAACGGAACGCTTTGTAAAAAGTGTCCTGAACCAAATCCTCCGAGTCCTGTGCATTACGGGACATTCGAAGCGCTGTGTTATAAAGTGATTCGGCGTGAGAAAGGGCCTGGGCCGAAAAATCTTTTTCCGTCATAATTTCGCAATTAAACTAACGTGGCGAGTATTTTTTTATTCCCACGAAACTACTTTTTTTTGTAGGCAGTTGCAAATATATTTTGGAAACGAACCGCAACACCAAGGATTTCGATGAATATATTATTAAGTGTTTTACTCTGGTCTTCGGTATCTCTTTTTGCACAAGACCCCAAAGATTTTAGCGACGTCGTTCAATCGCTGAGCAAAAAATTGATAGCGTCCAATGCAACCGATCGCCCGCAAAGGCTTGCGGTCGTTACCTTTGTTTCAACAAAGGCTCAAAGTAAAGATCGCAATGAGTTTGGCGAGTATATTACCGAATCGCTCATTTCCGCCCTTAATTCCGGAAAATCATCTTTTAAGTTGTTTGAACGCAAGCGCCTCGATGCCGTCCTGAAAGAAAACGATCTTTTGCTTTCCGATTTGGTGGATGCGACGGCCGCGGTGAAGGTCGGTGAACTGGTCCCTATCGATGTTCTGTTTTCAGGCACCTACACGAAACTGAAAAACTACGTAGACGTCAATGGCCG
>JANNSF010000167.1:0-6201 GCA_031402315.1 bacterium
AAATGTCTAAAACTAACTACGAAATAGCCCATCATATCGGAAGCGCAAAGGAAATGGCCATTCATGCGCAAAGCCGCGCCGATGAAGGCTCTGAAATCATGGACCAAACCGTGGATAGCCTCAACAAAATGGCCGTGATGGTACAACAGTCCTCCGACGTGATCAATTCCCTTATTTCTGCCAGCGCAAAAATCAGTAAAGTACTTAACATCATTGGGGATATTACCACGCAGGTCAATCTTATCGCGCTCAACGCTTCCATCGAAGCCGCCCGAGCCGGTGATAAGGGCAAAGGTTTTGCGGTGGTCGCCGATGAAATTAAGAAACTTGCCGAGCGAACCATCCACTCGACCACTGAAATTGCGGATGTGGTTGGCAAGATCCAAAATAGTGTTGCTCTGGCTGCAAACGCTATGGAAAAGAGCCGTGACGAAGCACATACCACCCTTCGGTTTGCATCTCAAACAAAATCCACTCTCACGGAGATTTCCGACGCTTTCAAAAGTGTGACGATGATGGTAACTCAAGTGGCCGTATCAGCCCAGGAACAGTCTTCGGCCGGCGATCAAATCACGGACAACGTAAAAGTCATCAATAGCGCAACGCAGCAGATTGCGCATGGCATCGCTCAAATTGCGAAATCGGCTGAATCACTCAATCAACTTACAGCGAGTCTTCACAAATTAATGCGCCGGTATAAGATCAATGTGTAGGTATTCTCTTAGATTGCTATCTTTAATCGTATGATAAAATTGAATACCATTTTACACATCATCAAGACCTTCGCACTGATAATAGGGTTGATGAATCAAACCGTATTTTCTCAAAAATCGACCAACGAGTCTCTTGACATTCCGCTGGTGCCATGGAGAATTGAAACGTTTAAGCGCGATACGTTTCCCTACACCCTCCTTTACGGGGAATCCGCTGACACCATTGCAACCAAGGAAATATTCGTGTCGGACTTGGGATACCGTGTCCAACTCGGGTCAACCGTTAACTATTATGAGGCTTTAGCCATTCGGGATTCGGCCGGCACAAAATTTAAGGAAGAAATTTATCTTGATTATGAACAGCCAAATTATAAAATACGTTTGGGTAATTTTTCGGACGCGGAATCGGCTAATGCATCAAGGCACCTTGCAAGGCAGTCCGGATTTTCGGACGCTTGGGTCATACGAACTAAAATTGTGGTTAAGAAAAACAAATAGAAGCGGAAACTACTAAACTAAAACGGAGACAGAACAAATGGATGTAAAAAATATCAAAACCGTAGGGGTGCTTGGTTGCGGCCTTATGGGCGCAGGAATTGCACAGGTTTCGGCCGCCTCCGGATTCAAAACCATCGTGCGCGAAGTGAATCAGGATCTCGTCGATAAAGGAATCGGCAACATTAAGAAGCAACTCGAGCGCAATGCCACAAAGGGTAAAATTACCGTCGAAGAAAAAGATAAGACCATTGCCAATCTTTCAGGTACAACGAGCCTCGATGATCTTAAAGACTGTGATTTTATCATCGAAGCCATTATTGAGGACGTCAAAGTAAAAAATGATATATACAGTTACCTTGACAAGATTTGCCCCAATCATACTATTTTTGCATCCAATACGTCCAGTCTCACGATCGCTGAGATGGCGGCTTCGACCACGCGGCCGGATCGTTTTTGTGGGATGCATTTTTTTAATCCGGTTCCGGTGATGAAACTTGTGGAAATCGTGAAGGCTATTCGAACATCCGACGATACATTTCAGACCGCGTTTGAACTCGGTAAGGCGTTTGGCAAGGTGGCCATTGGCACTAAAGATAATTCCGGTTTTGTGGTAAATTTTCTTCTTGTACCCTATCTTCTAGGTGCCATACGCGCTGTCCAGTACAACGTCGCTTCGATCGAAGACATTGATAAAGGAATGATGCTTGGATGCGGCCATCCGATGGGTCCCCTTACCTTGCTGGATTTTGTGGGTATCGACACGACCTATCGAATCGCGGAAATCATGTATAAGGAATATGGTGAATCGATGTATTCCTGTCCGCCACTCTTGCGAAAAATGTTCTTAGCCGGCTTTTACGGAAAAAAATCCGGAAAAGGATTTTACGACTATACCACCGGTGGTCAATTGGTGAATCAAGAGCTTCTGACGTACATCAAATAGTCAGATATTCTCTATTTTTCAAAGGGCGTCTTTTAGGCGCCCTTTTTTTTGCCTCAATTTGATAACGATGATTTGACGGTGACAGGTTCACGGTGTTTGATTTTGAATAAATATATTTGGATAATGGAAGCATGACGAATATGAAGTCCCCTATACCGCCCATTGATTTTGTAGTCCGCGACGCTAAACAGATTGTCTGCTTCCGTCATGGAAAATTCGAAACCCTTGAAAATATGTCCATCGGCTGCATGAAGGGACGTATCGTGGCGATTGAAAAATCATTCGACCCGGCCATCCCCTCGTTTGATGCTCGCGAATTGGTCGTTTTGCCGGGGCTTATCGACTCTCATACCCATACTTTGTTTGCCGGGTCTCGCGAGGACGAATTTGAGATGAAAATTCAGGGCATTACGTACGCGGAGATTGCCTCTCGTGGAGGCGGAATAAAAAATACCATGGCAAAAACAAGGGCCACCAGCGAAGCGGATCTCTTTTTGCTTGGACAAATGCGCCTTAACAATGCGGTCGAATTTGGAATTACAACCGTTGAAATAAAGAGCGGTTATGGTCTTTCGTTTGATGATGAAATGAAAATTCTCAGAGTCATAAAGGCACTCGACGCAAACTCCGACATGGACCTTGTTTCTACGTTCCTCGGTGCGCATACGATTCCGCCTGAATTTTCGAGTGATAGAAATGCCTACTTACGACTCTTAACAGAAAAAATGATTCCGCACGTGGCCGAAAATAGGCTCGCCGAGTTTTGCGATGTGTTTTGTGAAACGAATGTTTTTACGATCGATGAAACACGCCGCATTTTTGAAACGGCATCCAAATTTGGACTCAAACTAAAACTCCATGCCGATCAATTGACCAATACAGGCGGAGCCGAATTATGCGCCGAAATGGGTGCCACTTCCGCAGATCATCTGGAACATATTTCAGAGCGCGGTATCGAGGCACTTAAGCACTCCAACGTCGTTGCCGGATTGCTTCCGGGCTGCTCCTTTTATCTCAATATGCAGTACCCTCCGGCCAGAAAATTGATTGAGGCCGGCGTACCGGTTGCCCTCGCCACTGATTTCAATCCAGGTTCCAGTCCTACCCAAAATCTTCAACTCATAATGACGATCGCATGCACCCAAATGAAAATGACTCCGGCTGAAGTGATTCAGTCAGTGACGCTCCATGCCGCGAGAAGTTTAGAGCGGAAGGATATTGGTAATATTGATATCGGTTTGCAGGCTGATTTTTCACTATTCGAAGTGCCCAGTTACAAATTCATTCCCTATAACTATGGGCAAAATCATCTCGTGGCCGTCATCAAAAAAGGCAAGCTCATCTTTGAAAAGTATTCATGACATTGACCATCTCGTGCAGTCAATTTCGGAGATTTATCAGAAGACCCCAAAGCGCCGAATCGAGCTAGGTACCTTGACACCGTCGGCTGTTTTGCTGCCTCTTTTCGAAAAAAACTCTGAGCCCCATTTACTTTTTACGAAACGAACAGAGACCGTACGGACACACAAGGGCCAAATTGCGTTTCCCGGCGGTGCCTGGGATATATCGGACCTCGGCTTGATGGAAACCGCATTGAGGGAGGCCGAAGAAGAAATTGGCCTGTCAAAATCCAATGTTAAAGTAATTGCGGAATTGAACGATAGGGTGACGCCAACTCTCTTTCACATCACTCCGTTTGTGGGTATCTTTAGCTATCCCGCGGTCTTCACGATCAACGAACACGAAATTGCAGAATTGATCGAAATACCGCTCCGGGAATTAATGGATGACAAGAGGCATCGCCTGGGTTATCGAGACTTTCAAAACAAAACGTACGAAATTCACTACTACGATTACGATGGCAACACCGTTTGGGGTGTGACCGGTATAATTCTGCACGAATTTATAGAGCAGATTAGAATTGCAACGTCAGTCTAAATGACCTTTAATCGTGCGTTGGCCATCACTTTATTTTGACCAAGAATTCTAGAACGATCTTCGGCAGTGCCATAATGGATGACACTGATCGTTGCGGCCAGATTCTGAGCAACTTTAAGGAGAGCTTTGGCGTTGACAGAGTCCGGTTTCGCAAGCACGATCGGCATTCCGTTATCGCCGGCAAGCCGCGTTTCAATATCGAGCGGAACCTCACCTAGAAAAGGGACTTCATACTTTTGTGCCGCTTTTTGGGCGCCACCATGGGAAAAAATTTCTGTACGGTGGTTGCAATTGGGGCACACGTAGTAACTCATATTTTCGATAATTCCCAATATCGGAACGTTAACCTTTTGGAACATGCCAACGCCACGCTTTGCATCAATCAAAGCTACATCCTGCGGAGTCGTTACGATTACCGCACCAACCAGATGGACGACCTGGGAAAGTGTTAGCTGAGCATCCCCCGTTCCGGGCGGCATATCTACGATAAGATAATCGAGTTCAGGCCACGCTACATCGCGCATCAGTTGGGTGAGAGCCTGCGCTACCATTGGGCCGCGCCATACCAGCGCCTGGTCTTCCGGCATAAGAAAACCTATCGACATAAGATATATGCCATGATTAAATATCGGATCCATCCGCCGTCCGTCCGATGATTTTGGTTTTTCTTGAATTCCCATCATCAGAGGAATACTGGGGCCGTAGATATCCGCGTCGAGAAGACCGACTTTTGCACCCAACTTACCCAGCGCTACCGCGATATTTGTTGCAACCGTTGATTTTCCCACGCCACCTTTTCCGCTGGCAACCGCAATAACATTTTTTACGGTCGGCAAGATGTTATTCTGTCCCGCTGCGCCTTTATTAGCAGGTATCCGCGAGGTCATACTGATCTCAACGGCCGACACACCGGCTATTTTTTTTACTTCCTCTTCACATTGCGACCTCAATTGCTCTTTTACGGGGCAGGCAGGCGTGGTCAATTCGACATTGAATATTATCTTTCCACCATCAATTGTAATGTCCTTTACAAATCCGAGAGCGACAATATCACGATTGAGGTCCGGGTCTTTAACATTTTTGAGTGCACTTAGAATCTGCTCTTGTGTGATCATATCAATCCTTTAAATATTATCGTCCATCCTTCAGTACCGGCTGAATCGGCCCATCCATTCTACCTTCTATAAACTGACGCACTACTTCATCGCGCGTATTTTTTAATTCATCCGTATTCCCAATAAATCGTACAACCCCATTGTGCAACATGGCCACACGATCCGACACAATATAAACGCTCCGCATATCGTGGGTAATAACGATCGAAGTAACCTTCAATTCTTCATTTAGCCGAACGATCAGATCGTCGATAATGGCGGACATAATCGGATCCAAGCCGGTTGTTGGCTCATCGTATAAAACATATTTCGGCTCCATCGCCAAAGCGCGCGCAAGACTCACACGCTTACGCATACCGCCTGATAATTCGGATGGTTTGTAGTTCTGAATGCCGGGAAGGCCGATCATCTCGAGCAACTTGGCGGTACGGTTCTGCAATTCCAAAAAAGTCAATTTGAAGTGTTCGCGTAAACCCAGAGTCAAATTTTCTTCGACGGTCATCGAATCAAAGAGCGCTCCATTCTGGAAGACAAAACCGATTTTTTTTCGAACCGCAAATAGTTCATCCGCTGTCATTTGACTTAAGTCTTGCCCTTCGACCACAACCTTTCCTTGATCCGGCTGCAATAAAGCACAGATGTGCTTTAAAAGAACGCTTTTCCCGCATCCACTACGACCGATAATAGTAGTAACCTTGCCACGTTCGATTTCCAGATCGACGCCGTCCAGAACTTTTTTTTCCCGAAATGTCTTATGTAGGCCGCTGACTTGAATCATTTAACAATACTAAGTTTATAACAGTAAGACGGATGCAACAATATAATCATTAATCAATATAGAGGCGGCCGCCAGCACAAAAGCTTTAATCGTTGCACTACCAACGCCCTCGGCTCCTCCTTCAGTCTGAAATCCAACAAAACAACCAATTATCGCGGTGGACGCACCAAAGAGAAGCGCTTTAATCATGCCCGAAAAAATGTCGGTGAGTCCCAT
>JANNSF010000168.1:0-2022 GCA_031402315.1 bacterium
TCACTGAAAAACAAAGGGTCACATTGACCTTGATGCCTTCAGACGTGAAGCGCTTGCAAGCCTGCAGGCCCGCTTTGATGAGCGGAACTTTGATCGTTATATTCTTATGAATTTTAGCAAGCTCGTACCCTTCTTTAAGAATGCCATCCAGGTCGGTGCTCACCACTTCTGCAGAAATGGGACCGTCCACGATCTTACAAATTTCTTTTAATAACTCATTGAAGTTTACATTTTTTTCGCGCGAAACCAGCGAAGGATTGGTCGTGACGCCATCCAAAAGTCCGAGTGTTGCAGCTTCGCGAATTTCATCAAGGTTCGCGGTGTCAATAAAGAATTTCATTAGAACTCCTCAGTTTATTGTGAATTAATCTCAAAAATTTTATTGTTCGCCTCAAATTAGTTTATTCGCATTTGCATTGCAAGCGCAATTATCATACCGGCGGAATGGAATCGAATCATTTTGAGTGACCCATCGGTATCTTTACATTTTTTTCAAGCGCCACCGCAATCGCTTCATCGTAGCCGGCATCCGCATGGCGAATGACGCCCATCCCGGGATCGCATGTCAGAACACGCTCTATCCGCGCTGCCGCTTCCGGCGTACCATCCGCAAGAATAACCATGCCGGCATGAATTGAATAACCAATACCGACTCCACCTCCATGATGCAAGGAGACCCAGGTTGCGCCATTGACTGCATTGATCGCAAAATTGAGTAGCGGCCAGTCTGCAATGGCGTCGCTGCCGTCTTTCATGGCTTCCGTTTCGCGATTCGGCGACGCCACGGATCCGCAATCAAGATGATCTCTTCCGATTACAATAGGCGCTTTTACTTTGCCGGTTCGGACAAGTTCATTAAACAGCAATCCCGCTTTTTCACGTTCTCCATAGCCGAGCCAACAAATTCGCGCCGGCAAACCCTGGAACGCAATTTTTTCCCTGGCTCGTCCCAACCATCGTTGAAGATTCTCTTTGTGTGGAAAAAGCTGCATCAGCGCCTGATCCGTCGTGTAAATGTCCTCCGGATCACCGGACAGGGCCACCCATCGAAAAGGGCCTTGCCCTTCGCAGAACAGCGGACGAATAAAGGCCGGCACAAAGCCGGGAAAATCAAACGCGTTCGTAACACCCTCTTCCAACGCCTGCCCGCGAATATTATTACCATAGTCAAAAACAATCGCGCCGCGTGATTGAAATTCAATCATCGCGCGAACATGTTTTGCCATGGACGCCATCGCGCGTTTAATGTAATCTTTTGGATTTCTCTGACGATATTCCGACAGATCCGCGTCGGTTAATCCTTCCGGAACATAGCCATTGAGCGCATCATGCGCCGATGTTTGATCCGTCACAATATCCGGAATCCAATTCCTTTTTAACATTTCCGGCAATACTTCGGCCGCATTGCCCAGAAGGCCTATCGAAAGCGGCAACCTCTTGGACTTATATTCTTGGGCCATTTTCCAAGCTTCATCAAGAGTTTCAACCATACAATCGCAATACTTCGTTTCAAGACGCCGCTTGATGCGATGGCGATCCACTTCTACACATAGGGCGACACCATCATTGAGCGTCACGGCCAAAGGCTGTGCTCCACCCATCCCTCCAAGACCTGCCGTCAGTGTAATAGTTCCGGCCAGCGTATTATTAAAATGCTTTCGTGCGAGCTCTGAAAACGTCTCGTACGTGCCTTGCAATATGCCTTGTGTACCAATATAGATCCAACTGCCCGCCGTCATTTGCCCGTACATCGTGAGCCCAAGTTTCTCGTAGTGACGGAAATTATCCCATGTAGCCCAATGTGGGACGATATTTGAATTGGCGATAATCACGCGTGGCGCATCCGTGTGGGATCTAAAAATGCCAACCGGCTTACCCGACTGAACCAGTAGCGTCTCATTATTTTCAAGACTCTGAAGGCTTTTGACAATGGCGTCAAAGCAGGGCCAATTGCGAGCCGCTTTTCCCGAGCCTCCGTAAACGACCAGTTCATCCGGGTTCTCGGCGACATCCGGATCGAGG